>CAZKRS010000150.1:0-3668 GCA_964555265.1 uncultured bacterium
AGTTTCTAACTGCCCCCGTTGTATTTCAGCCAGCCCGGCCGGAGTATACTGAGCGGCAAGGACTCCCCCGGCGCGGGCGGAAACCGCTCCGCCCAGGGCGGGAGCCCGGGCCCCCCGGTCCAGTTGAAGAAATTCAGCTCCCTGGGTTCGTGAGGCGTGTGTTTCCCCGGCAACTAAAATCAATAAAACTCCGGCCAAAACAGGTAACAATAGTTGTTTTTTCATAGTTATCTTTCAACCGCCAGTTTGCCGGTCCCGGTTCTGCCGGTGTCAAGATCTTCGACCAGGACCAGGTAGATACCGCTCTTTACCTGTGAGCCGCCCGAATCAGCCACAGGACGCCAGCTGTAGCTGTGGCTGACCGGAGGGTTTTTGATCCTGTAGATTTTTCTGCCGGTTACCGTGTAGATGGTAATTTCAAAATTTTCGGGTAGTTTATCAAAGAAAATCCCCCGGTCGGGGTCCCCGGTAACGGTATTTCCGTCGTTAGGAAGGTAAGGGTTGGGGCTTACCCGGAAAGAGATTCTTGCGGCGGATTCGGGAGCTTCTCCCGCTTTCATATAGGTGAGCGCTTTATTAAGTCGGGGTAAATAGTAATTGCCACCGGTTATTTCACCCGTGGTGACCAGGGCATGTTTGATTTCGGGTATAGATTTTTCTTCAGTAGCCTCCTGCAGAAGGGCAAAACTCCCGGCAACATGGGGAGCGGCCATGGAGGTGCCGGATTTCAAAGCAGATGAATCGTTATAATCTTCCTTGTAAATAGCCGAGTGGATGTCAACGCCGGGAGCGACCAGACTTACCATCTGGGGGTGGAGGTTGGAAAAACCGGCAACCCCGGATTTACCTTCCGTTGCGCCGACGGCAATAGCGTCGCTGAGACAGGCGGGAGAGCTGACCGCCTCCCGGTTGCCGGCGTTCCCGCTGGCCACCACGGGAGCGATATTTTCCGAACGCAGGTTGGCGAAGGCTTCGGCCAGCGCCGGGCTCTCCTCGTCGCAATATGAGTAATAGGTTCCTCCGCCCAGGCTCATGTTGACCGCCGCAATATCTTCATATTCTTCCAGCAGATGTTCGATGGCCCTGATGATGTCGCTTTCATTAGTGAGCAACAGGTCATTTTGGCGGGTGAAGACATTAATTGCTATCAAATTTGCCCCGGGAGCGGTCCCGGTATCGATACTGGTTGTCTGCGCGCCGAGAGCAATACCGGCGACATGAGAACCATGATCTTCATCTTCCTGGCGGGGGGCGGCGGCCCCTTCGCCCAGCTGCTCCGAACTTCCATCCGGACAATCTTCGTCTGTGAAGCAGGCCTCGCCGGCAATCCTGGCGCCGTTTTGAAAAACATCGTGTGAAGTATCGATACCGGTGTCCAGCACGGCAACTGTCTGGCTGGTGCCGGTGGTGTCGGCGGCGTGGAGAATATCGGCTTCTATCTGGGGGATGCTGTTGCCCAGCAGGGGTTTGAAGGTTTTTTCTTCCCGCAGAGTTTTTACCAGCGGATGGCGGCTGAGCCGGTCAATAGCCCGGGCATCGACTTTGACGGCCATGGCCGGGACGGTCTTGAATTTGGCGTGAATTTCAAATCCTTTCCGGTCAAGATCGTTTATTAGCTGGCGCTGGAGATCCTGGAGCCGGGCCTGTTGCCGTCTTGCCCCGGAGCTGGTCAGGTGCCCGGTTGGCCGGTGGGGGAGGTCCAATTGAACAATAACTGTTTGTCTGCCTTCCTGTTCAGCTTTTTGGCGCAGTTTTTCTGTGTGAGAGGGATTGTTACCCGGCGGTTCGCTTCCGGCCGGGTAACTGTTCAGTATAATGGTTAATAAACCGATGAAAACAACAATAAACAGCCCGCCGGTAAAATTTAACCGTTTCATTTTTTTATAGATAAACATGTCAGGGAAGTTGTCCCGGTTCTACAAAATCAAGTATAAAGTTGACTCCAAAAGCAACATCCGGGCTGCCGTCCTCCAGGCCATGACTTACATAGGGGGTCACAGTTCCCTCGCGCCGGTGAAAGAACAGGGCTTCAAGAGGGAACTGCCCGCCGGCAGTGATTTTTAACAAATCGTTATAAGTTTTATTATTTTCAAGGGGAGCGGAACGTCCGGCCAGCTCCAGGAAAACCCGGGAATTATACCGGGGATAAAGCTGTTTGATTCCCAGCCCGTAATTTACTGTGTTTGCATAGCTGTTGTCGTAGTTATCGGGGCTTGTGGAGTGGAGTTGAATTCCACTTTCGCCGTATAGAGAATGGATTGGAGACAGCGGGATTTTAAAGGGGATATTAAGACTGAAATAGGGGGAGCTGTGGGCTAAAAGTTCGTTAGAATTTGCTTCGGTGCCGACGCCCATTGCCAGGGAAAGGTAAGGAGAAAACTGGTTCTTAAAGTAAATAAAAGGGCCGAGGGATTCTTCCCGTGTTGTATAGCCTCCCTCATAGTTTTCCTTGAAGTGGCCGAATACAGCTCCAAATTCTGCTCTTGCGGCCGTAAGACCGGGGTTCAAACTGATTTTTACCGGGTTGAACCCCGTTACGGAAAATTGGTCCGGACCAGTCTCGGCGTCATGTAGCTGGCGGTCGGTTTCACTGTAAATCCCCACCTCCAGCCGGACCCGGTCGGGTGGAGTTACTTCGACCGGTTCGATTAGCGTGGGAGAGATTCCCCCGAGGGCCGCTGACGAAAAAAACAGACCCGCAACTGCTGAGAGGATAACCGGGAACAGAGGATGTGGTTTCATAACTATCAACCAATAAAAAAAATAATGACGGCAACCTTTAATTATAAATATTCAAACCTGATTTTGTTAAAATAATTGTTATGAATAGCAAGAAAAACGGTAAAGCCTGGGAAAAGGCATTTTTACCCGGTAAAAGGGACTTGATCAGAAAAGCAGCACCGCCGGCTTGAAGCGGAAGAGGACAGGGCAGTTATATTTATGCGGCCTGATGGTTTTCCGTGGACAGCAAAGGAGAGATGTAAACAATATCCACCCGGCCGGGAGATTTATGGTTGATCACAATTGTGGAGTTGGAGAGAGGATCATTGTAAATAATTACATCCTCCAGGTTTTCACCCGGTTCGATTTCTTCAAGCTTAGGGTATTGATTCCGGAGGGTCTGTTTCAGGCCGGTAATTGTGGCTGAAGTTTCATTTTCGTTTATCCGCAGGGATAGATTACCGCCAATAAGTCCCTGTTTGTTGTGAAAAGAGAAGGAAGCGTTGGTGGTTTCCACTTCTAAATCCTGGTCGTAAAACTTCTTTACCATAAACCCCCGGATTTCAAGGTTTCCTTCGACGATTTCTTCGGTGCCGGAATAGGTAATATGAGGTGTCCCAAATTTTTCTACAAGCCGGGCTTCAGTCTCTTCGGTTAGTTCTGTCCCCCACTCAAAACCGTAAAACCCTTCAATCCGCCCGGGTTCCGGTGTAAAAGGGCGGAGATAGAAAAGCAAACCGGCGGCCAGGATTAGGAGGATAGGAACAACAAGCAGCAAAATATTTTTTTTGTTCATTCGAAAACCTCCACCGGGCCTGCGTTTTGGTAGCCAGGTAGTTTAACCGGATTAAATTGGAGTTCCCGCCGCCACCGGGGACGGCGGGAACTCATGGTTCAGAAGTAGTAGTAAAGCCCGAAATCAACCCGCTGGCCGAGCGAGAGATCCG
>CAZKRS010000151.1:0-3568 GCA_964555265.1 uncultured bacterium
GTCTATTTTATACATCACAAAAGCCGGATTGGCCGTCAGCACTTCTTTGCCCGGGCCAAGGGTTGCCTTGGCCAGACAGTCAAGTACCTCGTCGCTGCCGGCCCCCAGGACTATTCCTTCCTCCGGCCAGTCATAACCATCGGCCAGGGCCTGTTTAAGATAATAACAGCCGCCGTCGGGATAACGGTTTAGCTGTTCAAACTCCTCCCGGTAAGCCTCCTTCAAAAAATCTGGTGGTGAAAAAGGATTTTCATTGGAAGCAAGTTTCACGGGCAGCTCATCGAGATTATACTCCCGCTGAATCTCCCGGCGGGGTTTGCCCGGCTGGTAGGCGTTAATCTGCCCCAGTTCGGAGCGTATTAAATGTTCCGGGAATTTATTATTGTTCATTGAACGGTTCCTCCCGTGGATATGATCCCAGCACTTTAAAAAATGGAGAGCGTGATTTTAAATTCTCAAGCAGTTCACGGATTTTTTCATCTTCCTGGTGACCGATAAAATCAACAAAAAATATGTAATCCCAGGTTTTACTTTTGGAAGGCCGGGACTCTATTTTTGTCATATTAATTTTTTGCCGGCCAAACGGCTCCAGCATCTCGTAAAGTGCTCCGGCCCGGTCACGAACCGAGAAAGCAATACTGGTCTTATCGTCCCCGGTGGCTTTTGGAAGCTGATCGCCAATTACTAAAAACCTGGTGTAGTTATCGGGACGGTTCTCTATTTTCCGGGCCATAATATTCAGATCATAAATGTCGGCGGCGGCTTCCCCGGCCACGGCGGCCGACCCGGGAGTCTCACGGGCAATATCGGCCGCTTCAGCGGTGCTGTTAACTCTCTTGACCCGGACTTCTGGAAGTTCCTGGTCCAGCCAGCGGCTGGCCTGCTCAATTGCCTGCCGGTGGGAATACACGGTTTCAATCTCCGATAAATCATCCTCTTTGCTGAGCAGAAAAAGATTAATCATCAGGTAAGATTCACTGCAGATGGAGAGGTTGGATTCGATAAACCTATCCAGCGTGTGGCGGACCGCCCCCTCCCGGCTGCTTTCCACCGGCACCAGTCCGAAATCCACCTCTCCCCGCTCCACCGCATCAAATACCAGGGGAACCGAATCATAGTCCCGGAGGTTGCTGGAACGGCCAAATTTATTCAGGGCGGCCGAATGAGTGAAAGTCGCCCGGGGCCCCAGGTAAGCCACGGTTATCGGTTTCTCCAGGTTCAGACAGGTGGCTATTATTTCCCTGTAAATCTGTTTCAGGGAGGGGGAAGGAAACTCCCCCTCCCCCAGCTCAATAAGCCTCTGAATAACCTGGCGCTCACGGGCTGGAGCATACATTTTCATCTCGTTTTCCCGTTTAATCTCTCCTATCTCTTTTACAACCCGGGCCCGGCGGTCCAGGTTCTTTACAATCTCAGCGTCAATATCATCAATTTTTTGCCGCAATTTGTCTATCTCTTCATTCATTCGTATACTTCCTCTCTTAATTTTTCCACGCTCTCTTCGTCCAGCTCTTCCAGCTGACCCGGCTTTAGGCCCTCCAGCCCTAAAGGACCGATTGAAGTGCGCAGAAGATCAATAACCTCGTAATTAAATTTTTTGAACATTCGCCGGATCTGCCGGTTGCGGCCCTCCTTAAGCTCCATCTCCAGGTTTTTCCCTTCAATCTTATTGAATTTAACCGGTCGGGTCTGCCGGCCTTCCAGGTGGACCCCCTTTTTCCTCATAATCTGCAGAACAGACGGGCCGGGCTCCCGGTCAAGCTCCACTTCATAAGTCTTGGCCACCCCGCCGGAGGGATGTGTCAACTTGTGGTTTAAATCACCGTCGTTAGTCAAGAGAAGAAGTCCTCCGCTGTCCTGGTCCAGCCGGCCAGCCGGATAAACCCGCTGGCTGATTGAATCAACCACTTCCTCCAGCGTATTTTCTATGTGGGGGTCACTTAACGTGGTTGCCTGACCAACCGGTTTATAATAACGAAAATAAACGTGTTCCTCCAGCTGCTGAATCTCACCGTCAAATAAAACCACGTCCCGGCGGGGATCTACATCCAATCCCGGCCTTACTCGCACGGTTCCGTTAACCTGGACCCTCCCCCGGCGAATATAGGTGTCACACTGCCTTCTTGATCCCGCTCCACAGTGGGCAAGATATTTGTTCAACCTCAATAAAATCACTGTATCCTAACTAAAATCAGGTATGATATCCTCGACTTCATCTTCATCCGGAAGATCGTTTAAGGTATTAAGTCCAAAATAATCCAAAAACTTATCGGTGGTTTTATATTCCATCGGCCGTCCGATCTCATCACGCCGGCCACTTATTTTAACAAATCCTTTTTCCAGCAGTGTTTTTATTACCGACTGGCTGTTAACTCCCCGGACCGATTCTACTTCAGCCCGGGTAACCGGTTGATAGTACGCAATTATCACCAGGGTTTCAAGGGCAGAATCCGATATTCTCTGCAGAGTCCGGCGACCAAATAGCTTCTTTAAAATCTGGTAATGTTCCTCCCGGGTGGTCATTTTATAACCCCCGGACAGCTTGACCAGCTGGACTCCTCGCCCTTCACGTTCATATTCCTCCTTCAGTTCTTCTATAACTTCAAGAACCCTGTTGCCGTCCACCGGAAGTATTTCCGCAATTTCGGCCCCACTCAGTGAATCTTCGGCCACGAAAAGTGCGGCCTCAATCACAGCACGAAGCTCTTCTTCGGCTGTAATATCAATGTCAACAGAGATGGAATCTTCAAGCTTTTCATCAGTCTTCATCTGCTGTTTCATTCCCCGTAACAAATATTTCTTCCGAATCTCGCTGGCGAATAATAGAAAGCAGTTCATTCTTCACCAGTTGAAGCAGAGCGAGAAAAGTGACAATAACTTCCTCCCGGCCCGGTCGCGAACTTAACAACCTGATAAAAGGTATTTTTTCGCCGGAAGCGGTTAACGAGAGGATATGTTCCTTCCTTTCCTCAACCCGGAAATTATCCGTCAGTTCAAAATCCGGGAGACCGCTGCTCTCCCGCCTGGTTACCATCACCTGGCGGAAAGCCTTGATTAATTCAAACAGCGTTACTTCCTCATATTTTGTCTCGCCCTTCTCAATTGTTTCGGGAACGTCCGGACGGGTGTCAAACAGACGGGAGCGCCGGCGGGCCTTGTCACGAAGACGGCCCCCCAGTTTAAGGAAAAATTCCCGTTCACCTTCGATTTGCTGGCTCTCTTTTTCATCAATCTCACGCCCGTATGACGGCAGCATGGACCTGGTTTTTATCCGCACGAGTTCAGAAAATATCAGCAAATAACCCGATAGAGAATTAACAGACCAGTCCTCACGCAAATCGATATGTGATACAAACTCGTCAAGCAGCCGGGCGATACTGACCCGGCTCAACTCTACATCCTGTTTACGGGCGGCCTCCAGGAGACTGTCCAGCGGACCACGGTATTGTTCTTCGTAAACGTGATACTCCAGCTCCATCACAGACCATAACTCCCAACATGAACTTTTTTTATAAGAACAGAAATAATATGTATTCTCCCAGTAATCCATTTACAGATAAATGAGGTT
>CAZKRS010000152.1:0-3550 GCA_964555265.1 uncultured bacterium
CTGATGCGGATGTTTGGTTCGGACAGGATATCGGGAATACTCCAGTCCCTGGGACTGGAAGAGGGCCAGCGAATTGAACACTCCTGGATCAGCAGTTCAATAAAAAAAGCTCAATCCAAGGTTGAAACCAGGAATTTCGAGATCAGGAAGCGGCTGCTGGAATATGACGATGTCCTGGATCAGCAGCGGAGCATTATTTACAGGGAAAGACGGAAGGCCCTCCTCCGGGATGAAGTGGGCGATACCGTTGAGTTATTCATCAAAACCCAGGTTGAGGACTGGATTGACTATAACGCCATCCCCCGGCGAGATGCGGCGGAGTGGCCGCTTGAGGAACTTCTCGAGGATATAGACAATCTGATCGGCTGGGAACCCGAAGAAGAAACAGTAGAAGAATGGAAAAAACTTCGCAGCAAAGAACTTGAACAGCAACTGCTGGATAAACTGCAAGAATTATATGACCGGCGCCGGGAAGAATTTGGCGAAGAAAGATTCCGGAAGGTGGAGAAACAGCTTCTTTTGCGGGTGATCGACACCCACTGGAAAGAACACCTGGATGCCATGGACAGCCTCAAGCAGGGAATACAGCTCGAGGGGATGGCCCAGAAAGAGCCGCTGGTGGAATATAAACGGCAGGGGTTTGACATGTTTGAAACGCTGCAGCGGCGGATCCGGGAGGATTTTATGAGGTTTCTCTTCCAGGCGGAGGTTATTTCCGAGTCCCCGCAGGCGTCCGCACCGAAAAATACCAGTTATGAGCACGAACAGATCCAGGGACTGTCCGCCCTGCTTGAGGATGAGACGGCAGATTCCCAGCAACAAGCGGTAAAAAGCGGTTCCAGCGGCGGCAAAACAGTTCAGAAAACCGTGGTAAAATCCGAGGATGTGGGCCGCAACGACCCCTGTCCCTGCGGCAGTGGAGAAAAATATAAATACTGCTGCGGGGGGTAAATAGTGAGCGAGGCGCCGGGTTAGAAGACCTGATTTATTTGATCATAAAATTAGTTATTTATTTGAGGTGAGTTTGGATGGTTGCTGAAAAGAATAATGCTGATTCTTCGGGTATAACTCCCGGGGATTATGAGTCGCTGATAAAAATAAGTCCTAAAAACATACTGATTATATTCCTGTTGATTTTTTTGATCATAGGAAGTTTACTTTATGGATTTAATTATATCCAGCGCCGAAATTCCAATATAAAAGTTGAGGAAGCCCGTGTTTTGATTGACCGGGGGGATACTGCTCCGGAAGAACCGGGGCCCGAAACGCTTGAACTTGAGGAAATGGTTGCCGAAACCGAGGAGGAAGTCAACTGGCTGGTCGAACAGCTGGTGGCTGATCGTTTTGCCGACGAGTTTGGAAACGAACTGGAGGACAGATATCGCCGGGAGATGTATTACTCCGCCCGCCAGGATTTACCTTCCGGCTGGAAAGATGATCTCCCGACAAATCTTGAGCAATGGCGCCAGCAGAGGATTGCTCACCGGCAGGAGGAAGTGGAACAATTTTTGGCTGAACTTGAAGGTTTTATATCCACGCAGAAAGAGCGCCTGAACCGGGGGGAAGAAATTCGCAGTAACCTGGCGGAGCAGGGGGAGATGCCGCCGGTCCAGCACCGGTATGAAGAGGCCCGGCGTGAACTAAGCCAACTGCTGGAAGAAATTGAAATGGAGCTGGAGGGTGCGGTTGTGGGGGGACCGCAAATACCGGCCGGGCTTTACGACCTTCTGGCCGAACTGGTTGATAGGTTAAGCAAATTTACGCTTCAATACCGGCGGATAAACGCCCTGACTACTGCTCCGAGCGCCTATCTATACGCTGAACAGTACCTGCAGGATGCTCTTCGTATTGATCCCCGGAATCCGGAGGCTTTTTATCAACTGGGCCGGGTTTACGAACGGTTAGAGCAGGATGTCATAGCAAGCGAATATTACCTGCGGATGATCAAGGAGGCGCCGTCTTACCGGCGGGTTTCCGAGATGGTAACTCAATTTGAAAAGACCGTTGAGGAGAATCCTGAATCGGCCCGCGCTCATTATGATCTTGGATTTGCTTATTATGAAGTTGACAGACATAAAGAAGCTCTTGCGAGTCTTCTCAATGTGCTTGAAGTGGAATGTGATATTGAGGGCAACCTGGATTTTATAGTTGAAGCCTATGATGCCGGTGATTATGCTGAAGCCGGGGAACTTGTAACCGAAACGATAACCCGTACCGGTTGTGAATCTGAGAGTATGACCCAGGTTTTGGCCGAGATAAGGATCGGCTATATTCTCGAGGGTGAGCCGCCCTATCACAAGATGGCTTACCACTAAAGGGTGATAGGATGAATGGTGAGATGATTATTGTCCATACGGCCGTGGGATCTGAGGCAGAAGCTTACAGTTTGGCCCGGGAGTTGCTGGCCGGAAACCTGGCCGGCTGTGTGAACGTGGGTTCACCGGTTCGTTCCTTCTACCGCTGGGAGGGGCAAAAACAGGAGACGGAGGAGCTGCCCCTGTTGATTAAGACCACCGCGGAAAAACAGGCGGAAATCAAGAGCTGGCTCCGGGATAACCATCCCTATGACTGTCCGGAAATAGCGATAACAACCGTGGGGGATGTGAACAGCAGTTACCTGGACTGGCTCCGAGAGCAGGTTGGCTGTATTTAACCCGGGCACGGCAGTGTTTTTATTCTTTTATAGTGCCTATTCGAGCCCGACCTTCGGAAAAAGAACTCACGGTTTCAAATTGAGGTTCAACCACTATTTTGCCTTCTTTGTTGATAAAACCCCACAGGTTGTCCTCCCGAACTGCAGCGAGGTTTTCGCTGAAAGGTTCCCGTTCATTATACCGGGGTTCAATCAGCACTTCGCCGGCCCGGGCCAGCCCGTATAGACCTTCCCGGTTAAGCCAGACCAGTTCTTCGTCTATGAGTTCCAGGCCGTCATAATCCGCTTCAAGGACAATTGTTCCTTCCCGGTTAACAAGTCCGTAGTGGCCGGCGCGACTGAAAATAGCAATATTCTTTTCGTCGAAAGATTCCAGGCTATCAAAGCCGGGTTCAAGCAGATAGCTACCGTCCGAATTCAGCAGTCCCCAGCCTTCTTCAGTTTTCACCCGGATGGGAAAAGTGGTGATATCTTCTATTTCTAAAAACACGTCTTCCACGAGTTTTCCGCCCCGGCGCATTATTCTCAATTCAGCGTCAATAAGCCCGGAAGCCAGCTCTTCGGACTGCTGGTTGATACTGGTGAATTCAGGCGGAAAAATCACCTCGCCGGTTCGGTCTAAAATTCCGTATTGGCCCTCTTTCCGGAAGCGGGCCCGGTTATTTTCATACTGGCCCGCAGATTCATATTCGGGTTCAACGATGATATTTCCCTCGCTGTCGATGAAACCGTATTGAAGCTGAAGCGGCCCCGTGTAGTAATATGATAAAAATATACCGCTAATACTGGCGGCCAGGATCACCAGCCCCAGTATAATCCCCGGTATTTTCCAGTTCATCTGCCGGCGGATAAATTCTCTTTTATCGGTGGGCGATGAGTATTGCGTTTGGTCGGCCA
>CAZKRS010000153.1:0-3514 GCA_964555265.1 uncultured bacterium
TAAACCGGTTGTGTCTTAACCTATAAATATTATTAACAGCAGAATTAAAATCAAAAGGAAAACAAGAGCCAGGACCCTTATCACTTCTTCTGTGAACAGTTCTTCCTCCTGGTTTTGTTGTTTAATTTTAACCATATCATCTTTAAAAACGAGTCCCTGGCCATAAACTCCGGGACTGAGTTCCACCATCACGCCCCGGTAATTTGCAGCGTTACCGTCAAAATCGGGAGGAAGGGAAGGATTATCGTTTATCTTATGAATCCAGGCCACCAGCGGTCGGGAAATATTATTTTTATCAGGATCGCGCATATCCTCCGGCAACTTTTCAACCGCCGGACCAACAATCCTGACATAAGCCTGCATCCCTTCCTGCAGCTGCGGACCGGGAATACCGGCCCCGGGACTTGTAACAAAACTAATTCGAACGACCTTGCCATCAACTTCACTTTCAACGCTAACGGGCGGACGCTGTGATTTTTGAAGTTTTTTAGGAGAAGTAAGAAGAAGCCGGAACTGGTAGGTATATTCGGCTTTCGGAAAAATCTCATTCAGGAGCTGCTCAAACCAGCTCTCGGCATCCTGCTCATTTTTTTCTTCAACATAATCAAGTAATTCCTGCTGGTTGTTCTCCTTTTCAAAATACCGCTGGAGCTGATCGTGAACCTGGTTTAAAGTGACAGTGGGAACAGGGGTGTCAGAAACGTTATAATTAATGATCCGCCGTTCAAACTCCCGGTGAGACATCCGGGGGTTATAATCCTGGAGGTTGGTCGGACTGCCAAATACAGCCAGACGAAGGGTGGTAATTTTATCCTCAAGAGGACTGCCAACCAGGTAAAAAGCAACGGCCATCTCGCCCTGGTGGTCCCAGAACCGGCCCCAGGTAACCACGAGTGGGGACTGCCCCTCTTCAAACTGGCGGGGAAGTATATCAACCCAGCTTTCTCGTTCTATTCCTGCCTCACCGTCGTGTTGATTTTTTTCTTCCGGGTTTGATTCTTCTGCGACCATGTTCTCCACCCTTGGAGTTGTTGTTTAAGTTAAATAGACCCTCTTCGACAAGGATTATGCTTTTTTTCTTTTTCAACGGTTGTTTCCGGTCCGTGGCCGGGATAAATCCGGGTCGGGCCGGGCAATTCAAACAGTTTTTCCGAAATTGTCTCTTTTAACGTCCGCATATCTCCGCCGGGCAAGTCTGTTCTGCCCACTCCGCCGGCAAAGACCACGTCGCCGCTGAACAACGAATTTTCCTCCGGCCAGTAAAAACTTATACTGCCGGGACTGTGGCCGGGAGTATAAATAACCTCCGGCCCGGTTTTGATTCCCGGTAGTTTACCGTTGGAAACCGGCCGGGCGCCATCATATGAATATTCTTCCCCCAGCCAGCCGGAAAGATTCCTCGCCGGATCAGCCAAAATTTCCCGCGCCCGGTTATGACAGAAAACCGGACAACCCGGATAAATTTCAAGCAGCTCTTTTAACCCGGCAAAATGATCAGCATGGGCATGGGTGAGCAGTATTGCTTCCGGCCCGCCGCCGGTGTTTTCGAGCTCACGTTTTATTTCAGCATTAAACCCAGCCGGATCAATGATAAATTTTCCCTCTACCAGGTACATACAGGTCTTGAGCGGCCCTACTGTAAACTTCTTTACAAACCGGTTCAACTATCTTTTCCCAGGTCCGGTCCGTTATAACTGTTTTTCATTTTTCCTGAAGTTTTTCAATAATTATATAAAGCAGGGCCGTGTTACCGAGCATAAAAAACAGCAGGGATAAGTTCAGGAAAAGATTTTTGGCCGCAACCGGAAGCTCGAGGGAAAGAAACAGAAAAATTCCAAATATACATATGGCCGTAATCATAAAAAGTAGACCGATTATCCTGGTTTTTTCAGAATCCAATAAGACCACCCGGTTAATTTATTAATAAACGCAAACAGAAAAAAATTGCTGGTAGGATAATTTTAACCAATTAAGTGAATTTTACCAAGTCATCTGAAAAAGAAGTAAAAAAAACGGCGCAGAAAAAAATTATATCTCTCTATCCAGCATCAACCCCCGCAGATCCAACCCGGCCGGTTCAAGTTGATCCACCATATCTTCTATATCCCCCGAAGAATATATTTCTCGAGTCTGGCCCGTGGGAGTTACGTTGAGGAGTCTAAATTCCATGTCATTGACCTTGTTCTCGCTGGCGGCAACAATTAAAGCGTTCAGGGAAGGTGATTCGGAATCCTGATAACCACTATCCAATCCCCCGGTAAAAAACCTGAAATTAAGAAGCTGTTTACCCCGGCTGCGCAGTTCCCGGCGCTGACCGCTTAAAACTTCATCCTGGAGCTGGCGGGGAGAAATTCGGGACCGGGCGCCGGAAGGATTGTTTTCTTCCCCCCTTTGAAGTTCCGCCGTATTTTGAACCGAAGCACCAGGTTCGGGTCCTGTTTGGCCAAAATATGAAAAAGAAAATCCTTGGGTAAAACTTTCAGTTGATATAGTATTATTCATCAATTAAGCCTCCAACTTATATATCGACTAATTCACGGATGTGGTTAAGATGGAAACTGTAAATTTTCAACAGGTTGTTATGTTTGTCCTTTTTCTTCTCCTGTTGCTGGGGGTATATATAACTTTCACCAAGGAGCAGGAAGAATACGAAGAGATTAAAGAAGCTATGAATGATGAAGACAAGCGGGATTTTGACACGAAAGTAAAGAAATCACTCTGGAAAGGAATAATCAACAATTATCCAATCATTATCCAGCGGGGGGTGGATTTTCGTGATTCTAACCGGTTGATTACAATTACCGTTAAATCCGACTGGCCTGTCGAACTTAGAATTGACCCTCACAACATTCTCCGCCGGTGGGTGAGGTTATTTTATGAAGCCCTTGGAAACCGGTCCCGGGTAAAAATCCAGGGTCCGCTGGAGAATTTTTTAATCTACACAAAATCCCCCCAGGAAACAAAACAAATACTGGGAAAACTGAATTCTCCAAAATACACGGAAGTTTTGCGGGAATTTCATCACCTGGATTTATTAGAAGAAGAGGTTAAAGGCTGGTTTTACCAGATTGACGTGGATATTGAAGAAATAAAATCCCGGGCCAGAAAACTGACAGAACTGCTTGCCGAGCTGGATATTCAACCGGTTGAAGTGGAGGCTGAATAGTTTTTTACTGGCTCCCTGTCAGCGGGGGTCCATCTCCCCGGGAGGGCGGCCAAACCAATCGGTAAACCGGTGGTTTTCTAATTCTTTATAGACCGGGCGGCCATGGGGACAGCGGGCCGGAAAATCAAGTTCGTTTAACTCCTGGATTAATTCCCGCTGTTCGCGGGGCATAAGTCTGTCTCCTCTTTTTACAGCACTACGACAGGCCATGATGGTAATCATATCCTCCCCCACGCTGGATATCTGGTCCTCGGCCTCCCATTCAAGTAGCTCCTCTATCATCTCATAAATCAACTTCTTATCCTCGCTGCGCCGGCCCAGGTAACCCGGAACGGTCTGGATCACCAG
>CAZKRS010000154.1:0-3507 GCA_964555265.1 uncultured bacterium
AGAGAGATGCCACCGACCGGGGCCGGGCGGACGGGCCGTTGAAACCGGCCGAAGATGCAGTTCATATTGATACTTCCAATTATTCAGTTGAAGAAGTAGTTGAAAAATTGCTTGCTGAAATAAACCGGGAATGATAATTTGAACGAACAAGCTGTAAATCGAAGCTGGTATTACCGTTTTTCCCAGCTGGTGGTGGGGGTAATTTTTCGGATATATTTTCGTCACCGGACTACGGGGACCGATAATTTGCCTGAAAAGGAAGGAGCAGTGATAGCGACCAACCATGTAAGTGTGCTTGACCCACCGATGATCGGGGTCGACTTACCACGGCCAATTCACAGCATGGCCAAGCAGTCCCTTCACGACATTCCTTTATTTGGTTCACTTATTCGTGCATTCCATTCTTTTCCTGTTCGCCGGGGCGGGTTTAACCGGCGGGCAATGAGAAAAGCTGTGGATTTGCTCCGGGGGGGGAATCTACTGGTAATGTTTCCGGAAGGGACGAGAAGCCGGGATGGTCAGCTCCAACGGTTCCGGCCCGGGGTGGGGAAAATAGTTCTGGAGGCCGAATGTGGTGTTCTGCCCGGTTATTTAAAAGGGACATTTAAAGCGTGGCCCCCCGGTTGCTGGTTGCCAAGACCCCGGAAAACTTCTTTTCATCTCGGGGAATTGAAAAAATATGATCAATATTCCGAGAAAAAGACCAGGGACAGTTACGAAAAAATTGCTACGGATATTAAAAATTCTGTGGAAAATATCAAAAAACAGGTTGAAGATTGAAAAATTTGTAGAACTTAATTTTTGCTCAGGAGGTTGTAAGAAGCATGGCTGAACCCAAACCCACAATGCTGGATCCGGACGATGACAACCTGGATTACAAACAGGCTGATTTTGAGGAAGAAGTGGAAGAAGCACAACCGGTAAAACTTGAAGAAGGAGCACTGCTTGAAGGAACAGTGGTCCAGGTTGAGGATGACCATGCTCTTATTGAGATGGGTTCGAAGACCGAAGGGATTCTTCCGTTTGACCGTCTGCACCGGGGGTCAATTTCCCGTGGTGATACCAAGCTGGTAAAAATAATTGAATTGGAAGAGGAAGACGAAGCGCCTCTCCTGAGTGAAAAAGAAGCGGTCTCTGATAAAATGTGGAAAGAAATTGAAGAGGCCTGTTCAAACGGGACTTCCCTTGAAGGGAAAATTTTCAAAAAGATAAAAGGAGGATTTTTGGTTGAACTTTTTGATGAACTGACCGCATTCATGCCACTTTCTCACCTGAGCATAAACCGCAAGAGTAACCTGGATAAATACATAGACAGGACTTTTGAAATGAAGGTCCTGGAATTTGACAGGGAGGATTCGAATGTCGTGGTTTCCCGCCGGGAACATCTGGAAGAGGAACGGCGGGCTGAACAGGAGGAGTTTTTCAGTGCCCATGAAGACGGCGAATGGGTGGAAGGGACTGTTAAAAACATTGTCAATTTTGGTGCTTTTATTAACCTCGGACCGGTTGACGGGCTTCTTCACAAGAGTGACGTTGCCTGGGGGGCGGTTCGTGATGTTGAAGATTACCTGACCCTTGGCGATAAGATAGAAGTAAAAATACTGGATATGGATTTGGAAGAAGGTAAAGTATCCCTGGGGCTTAAACAGAAATATTCGGATCCCTGGGAAAATATTGAAGAAAAATATGAAGTGGGTGATGTTACAACCGGAGAGGTGGTGGATGTCTGGAGTGACGGAGTTTTTGTCCGCCTCGAGCGGGACGTGGAGGGTAAGGTTCCCGAGGAAGAACTGGCCTGGACTAAAACCTGGCAGCATCCGGAGGACCAGTTCAAAAAGGGGGAGAAAATGGAAGTGAAAATCCTGGGTATCAATCCGGAACGCCGGCACGTTGATTTGAGCCGCAAACAGACCGGCAGCAATCCCTGGGATATTCTCCAGAAACGGTTCCCCGAAGGGACGGTGCTTTCGGCACCCGTGGTTGATATCACCAAAAAATTTATCAATATTCAGCTTCTGGAAAACGTGAAAGGCCGCATTAAAAAACAAAACATAAACTGGGAAAACGAGGAGGTTAATCTGTTTGATCGTTTCTCAATCGGTCAGAAGGTCAAGTGTAAAGTTCTAAAACTGAATCCGAAAAAACAGATGGTGGAGCTGGGGATCAAACAGATGCTGCCGGACCCCTGGGTCAAGAAAGCCCGCAAATATCCCCCGGGGACGACGGTCGAGGGGACGGTAACCGGTATTTTGCAGTTTGGAGCTTTTGTGAGGCTTGAGAAAGGACTGGAGGGGCTGGTTCATGTCAGCGAAATGTCCGAAGGCAAAAAAGTAAATCCTTACGAGGAGGTCAGCGAGGGGGAAGAAGTAGGGGTGAAAGTATTATCTATAGATGAAGAAGAACGAAAAATAGATCTAAGTATCCAGGGGTACCGGGAAGAACAGCAGCGTCAGCAGATGGAAGAATACATGAAAGATTCCGACCAGTCGTCCGCCGGAGAAATGACATTCGGTGAGCTGGTTGGGGAGGATTTAAATAACCTCATGGAAGGTTGATATCCGGTGGCAAAAGAATCCCCGGACTGGTCCTCCGGTCACCGAGAAGCGGTGAAAGAACTCGAGAAAGAACTTGGTCGAGAGATCTGCGGGGTTCCAACCGGTAGTGGCCTGCCCTGCAAAAAATGGCCCGTAGATAAATCCCACGGCCGCTGCAGCGAACATGCACCGGATTTTGCTGATTCCACCTCCACGGTTGAAGTGGCCTCCACCGGTGAAGATTCCCGCCCGCAAACTTCCCCCACGATGTTTACCCGCCTGTTTAATTTACCCGTAATTATCGTCCTGGTAGCCACGGGTTTGTTGTTAGGATTAATTTTATCCGCGGGAATTATATATTCCCTGGAGCGAAATGGTTTTATTTCTTCAGCCGGAGATTATTATAGCCAGCCCGGTGACCAGGCCCTCGAGGAGGACCTGGATTTCCAAGAAATCAGCAGACTTTTTGAAAGAAGCGAATATAACCGCCTGGAAGAGAAACTCCGCCACCAGCTGGCGGAAGGGCGAACGGCTGCTCGGGAAGATGCTCTTTATTATCTTTTTGTTTTATACCAGCGGACGAGCCGGCCGGGGGAAGCAATTCGGGCGGGCCGGGAATTTGTGGAAGAATATTCCGAACATGCCCGGGCTCCCGAGGTTTTGTACAGCCTGACAAGGATTGCCGCTGATATAATGGGAGATTCAGAACTTGCTGAAAAATTTTATAATAAACTTCAGGAGGAATACCCGGAGACAAGATGGACAGAAAAAGCTACCACTTTCTTTTAATTTTTTTACTGCTTCCGGTAATTTTTATAACCTCCGGGGTTTATCCCCTGGCGGCGGAGGAGGACCCGGAAACTCCGCCCGAAGCCCAACCCGAAGCCCAACCCGAAGAATCCATGACCCAGTATAACGAAGGATTTTTTGCCCACAGGATTGACGGAGACCTGGCGGAGGCAACCAACCGGCT
>CAZKRS010000155.1:0-3440 GCA_964555265.1 uncultured bacterium
TTCAGTACTCACTTTTTAGTTGCCATCTTCTACACTTTTAGTTTGCCATACACAATACATGGTGAACACTTCTTTGTCGTTTAAAGTAATTACTCGCTATATTGGTAGAGTGGTATTAAAAGTTCGGATAGGTGAGAAAGGCAAGAATGAAAACTGCTTTTTTTGAACTATTAATTTTTTTGGACCCCTTTCAAAAATAAATCCCAAATTGAATCCCCGATTCAACGTATCCATCATAGGTAAATGAAATTTAGGTGTCAATAAATTTGCATCTGTTTGCGCAAAACCAGGAATCTTGTGGTTTTACTATTATGTCGTCCCTTCAGGGCTTACTTGCTTGAACCCTTATAACCCAGGGCTTACGCCCTGGGCTATGTGTATGTCGCCCCTTCGGGGCTTAAAGCCAGTTCAAGGTTCCACTTGATTCGACATATTCGAGAAGATGTTCAATAGCTCTGGAAAACCCAAAATTGCAGGTCTTCCTCCTCTCCCCTCTCTTTGATATCCACGTAATAACCGTGATTTAACGACCAGCCCTGCTTTTAGCTTTAGACTGAACTGATGTTTACTTTCGACTTTTAGCTTTTAGCTTTAGACTGAATTAATGGCGGGGACGACCGGATTTGAACCGGCGATCTCCTCCTTGACAGGGAGGCGTGTTAAACCAGGCTACACCACGTCCCCGCTTTGTTGGCGGGCTTGTTTCTGAATATGAAGACTAATATGATACCTTGTTTTTCTAAATCAAACAATAAACATTAAAATTTATCCGGCGGCTAAATACTTGAAGGGATAATCCCGTTAATTCAGTTTGAAGGTTTACGAGTTGAAAAGTTTTAACTAGCAAACTTTCCAACTTTCTAACTGCCGCTATGTCGCCCTTTCAGGGCTTTAATAGCCTCGAACTTATTTAACCCAGGGCTTACGCCCCGGGCTATGGATATGTCGCCCCGTTGGGGCTTTTTGCTTTCAGCTTTTAGCTTTCAGCTGTAGTTATGGGCCAAGCTGGATTTGAACCAGCGGCCTCACCCTTATCAGGGGTGCGCTCTAAACCAGGCTGAGCTATTGGCCCTTAACCGAAATGGGTAATAATTTACGTAATTTTCCGCTGAAAGTCAAGGATAATGACTTGGGGTTTATCCTTATGATAAAATTTTTACCCATCACATCTCAGGAGATAAACTCGTGATAAACGGAATAATAACCATATTATGGACGATAACAATTTACGGATTGCTCTGGATGCCCATGCCCGGCGAATCCCCTTCCCTGCTCGGGCAGATGGATTTATTAATTCACATGGGATTATTTTTGCTGTTAGGCGGGTTGGGCCTTTATACCCTTAAACCCGGGCGGGACTGGAAAAAATGGGGGTTGTGGGGAATTTACATGGTCTTTGTCGCCTTAACCTCCGAGCTGGGCCAGTATTTTTTCCCTACCCGGACGGTCGCAGCGGCAGACCTGCTCGCCAACCACCTCGGGCTTCTTGGCGCCGTTGTAATCTGGGGATTGGAGAAAAATTATTTTTCCGGACTAATCGCTACAGCAAACGGCGCGGTTCTTATGCTTGGAACCGGTGGGGGAGTTTCCATATTGGCCCGGATATGGGACGGAAACAATATAGTTTTTGCCGGCCCGTTTCTTTACTACGGCGGAATAATCGCGGGAGCGGCAGGACTATATTTTATTTTCAAAAGTGACCCCGGATCTATCTGGAAAACTATCAGTATTTTAGGAAGCTTTTCCTTCCTGGTGGTAATTTTAACCCCTTCACATCCCCTGTTTTTATTTGCAGGCGGAACTACAATACTAATTTTTGGTTTAACTCTTAATCAAAAGATCCGGGCAATAAAAGTTATCCGGCGCCATCTTGTCGTCCCTTTTATACTCTGCTGGTATTTCCTGGGGATTCTGCCGGTGCAGCTTGCAACCCGGCTCAGCGGAATTCTAATTATCCACGTCTATTTTTTCCTGGTTTTCACTTACTGCCTGCAGAAAAGATTTAATTACCTGCGGACAGTTATTCCCGAACAGGTTTCCCCGGAATAAACTTCCGGTTTTCTGACAGTAAGTTCTATCCCCGGGAGATTAAACTTGTTTTTGGCGCCGGCGGCAAGCCGGTGGGCCATGGTCTCAAGTAAATTGCAGCTGCTTTGCTCCGCCGTCTCTACCAACCAGCACCCAAGCCCGTGGTAATCAACCGTCTGCTCAATATCATCCGTTCGGGCGGCGGTTCGGGAATCCACGGGAACCTTAAAACTTAATTTTACAACCTGGGGGCGGCTCTTTTCATCTTCAGTAACTCCCAGCCGGACCGAGGCAACCAACCCTTCCACAAAAACGTAGTCGGTGCCGGTATCGGGAAGAAAAAAACTATCCGTCATAAATTCTCGACCCGGGGCATTTCCTGGTCCCCCTGCAGTTTTTTGTCAGCCCGGTGGTAACCACGTATATAGCGGCGGGTGTGGCTGGAAGAACGCAAGACCATCGAGTGAGTGATAATTTCCTGTCCATCATAATGTACACCTTCCAAAAAATCACCGCTGGTAACTCCGGTGCAGGCAAAAAGCAGATCATCACCGGAAGCAAGCTCATCGATAGTATAAATTTTTTCCAGGTTGGATATATTCATCTTATCCAGCCGCTCATACTGGCCATCTCCGATTGGATTCAACCGGCCCTGGAAATCCCCCCCGAAACACTGCAGAGCAGCCGCGCTCAATACCCCCTCGGGGCTGTTACCGATCCCCGCCAGCATATCTACTCCCGATTCGGGAAGACAGGTAGCCAGCGAGGCTGAGACATCGCCGTGTTCAATTAATTTAATCCGGCAACCAAGCTGACGCAATTTCTCAATCAAATGTTCATTTCGAGCCCGGTCTAAAAGGACGCAGGTGAAAGCATCCAGTGATTTATCCCGGGCTTCGGCGGCCCGCCGGACATTTGTTTCAAAATCCTCGGCAAGATCTATTGTGCCCCGGGCATCCGGGCCGACGGCTATCTTCATCATATAAACGTCGG
This sequence comes from uncultured bacterium, assembly GCA_964555265.1. GTDB lineage: Bacteria > T1Sed10-126 > T1Sed10-126 > T1Sed10-126 > T1Sed10-126 > CAZKRS01. Next base: position 3,022 of record CAZKRS010000155.1, read on the forward strand.
GGGCGTTCAAAAACGACCCCTCGGGACCCATTCCCAGCACGGCAAGGGCCCCCGAACCACCACGGGCTACTATCTCCGTGCCTTCAAGGGGATCAACGGCTATGTCAACTTTTGGGCCACTGCCGTCCCCCACCTCCTCGCCAATATATAGCATCGGAGCTTTGTCCTTCTCCCCTTCCCCAATAACCACCGTCCCGTCCACGGGGACATACTGGAACATATCGCGCATGGCGTCCACAGCAGCCTGGTCGGCGGCGTTTTTATCCCCCCAGCCCATGTATCGGGAGGCGGCTATTGCCGCCAGTTCGGTTAACCTCACGGTATCCAGCGTCAAATTTCGCAAAAGCATCTGTATCCCTCCGGTGAACTACAGAGATTAAGATATTAGGAGATTAAGAGATTGAGTAAATTCAAAAGAT
>CAZKRS010000156.1:0-3420 GCA_964555265.1 uncultured bacterium
TCACACGCTGTCATAAACGGTGATATCACTCAGATAGATCTTCCGGAACACGAAGAAAGCGGGCTTGTCCACGCCTCTCGAATCCTGGAAGGAATTCCAGAAATAGCTTTTATCCGTTTTTCGGAAGCCGATGTGGTTCGACATTCAATTGTCAAAAAGATTATTGAAGCTTATGATGAAGAAAACAATGACGCCGGGAAGGAGAGTTAACGGTGGCACGTCTTAAAGAAAGAATAAAATGGGAACGGCTGAAACGGGTGAACTGGCTGATTGTTGGAATTTCCCTGGTGGCCGTGCTGATAATTTCTTCCTTGACCACTGAATATTTTCAGATTGATGATATTGAACCGGGAGATATCAGTCCCCGTGATTACATCGCCGAACGGGATTACCGGCTTGTTAACAGGGCGCAGACCAGGCAAAAAATAGAGCAGGAGCTGAGCCGGTTGCGTCCTTCGTTTGTTTATGACGCCCGGCGCAAACCCCCGGTGCAAAAAACTATTCTCGAAGAAGCCCGTCGACGTCATGAAGCCGGTGAGCTGACCGAGGATATTGAGACCGTCGAACAGGTTGTTGACCGGGTTCTTGATTTCATTTTTACCCGGGGCGTTATTGAAAATAAAACGGTTTTTGATCGGTTCGAACAGCAAAAGGAAGCCGTTGTATTCAGAATAACCGCCAACAATAATGACGAAAAAACCGGGGGGGAGGCCGTTGACCTGGATTCATTTCGCCGGGAGCTTCTTGAGGTGGCCGAACTAAAGCAGCAGCTTGAAATTGTATTTAGCGATCTTTTTGCGGATTTTGCGGATCCCGATCCGGTTATCCGCCTGATCAGCGATAACGTCCGGCCAAACGTTATTTTCGAGGCCGAAGCTTTCGCTCGCCAAAAAGAAGAGATTGAGAAGAAAACCACCCCCGAATATGTTAATGTTGATGAAGGCGAGCTAATACTTGCCGCCGGTGCGGAGGTAACGGAGTTGAAATACGATTTACTCCGTCAGATTAACAGGGCCCGTTTGCGGTTCCAGGTCTGGGGAGGAATTTTACGACTTGCAATAATTGTCCTCGGAGCTGTTTTTGTTTACCTTTACCTGGTTGAATATGAACCGGGATTTTTTGAGAATCCCAATAAACTTGCTCTTGTTTGTCTGCTTGTGGTAATTCTCACCGGCCTGGCTGTTTTTTTCCATTATCTTGAGGGGGAACTGGCGGGACGGTTTGAATTTATGTTTCCTTTTGCCACCATACCCGCTCTGATGACCATTCTGCTCTCGCCGGCCCTGGCGGTGCTGTTTTTAATTTTCCTCAGCCTGCTTGTTATCACCTATTTTTCTTTCGGGTTCCAGCTCTTCGCAATGTTTGTTTTTGGAGGTCTGACGGCCATTTTTTCTGTTCGGGACGTAGAAAGAAGAACAGAGTTGATTAGAAGCGGCCTGTATGTGGGCGCGGTCCAAGTTTTTGTGGTAGTTCTTTTTCAACTTCTGGAAGGAATTGAGCTGTTCACCGCCGAGCAGGGCAGAATTATTATCTGGTCCGGTCTGAACGGTTTTGTTCTTACTCCATTTGTGGTGATTGGCGCTTTGCCTTTCCTGGAAAATGGATTTAAAATAACAACAAATTTTAAACTGCAGGAGCTGGCTGATTTAAATCACCCGCTTTTGCGGAAATTGTTTGAGAAAGCTCCCGGTTCTTATCAGCACAGTATCCTGTTGAGTAATCTCTGCGAACAGGCGGCCAGTGCTATTGGGGCCAGCACTCTGCTGGTCCGGGCCGGGACCTATTTTCATGATATAGGCAAAGCGGAGGTTCCTGAATATTTTTCCGAAAACCAGGGCCATCAAAATCCGCACGATGAATTAAAACCCACCCTGTCGGCTTCAATCTTGAAATCCCATGTTAAAAAAGGTGTGGAAATAGCTGAAGAGGAGGGTCTTCCCGAGGAGATTATCGATATGATCAAGCAGCACCACGGGACAACCAGGATGCAGTATTTTTACCACCGGGCTCTTGAAGAAAGCAGCGAAGAGGTAAGCGAGGATGAGTTTCGTTATCCCGGCCCGATCCCCCAGTTTAAAGAGGCGGCGCTGCTTATGGTTGGTGATTCTGCCGAGGCGGCCTCCCGTAGTCTTGAAGATCCCACCCATCAAAAAATAGAATCGGTGGTCCGGGGAGTAATTTATGATAAATTCAAACAGGGCCAGCTTAATGAATGTGAGCTGACTCTGAAAGATCTTGATATAATTGCTAACGTCTTCACAAGAGTTTTATCCAGCGTGCACCACAAGCGGGTTTCTTATCCGGAGGAAGAGGAGACCGAAGATCTTGAAGAGGCCAGGGAAAATGGAAGTAACGGTAGTCAATCGGACTGAGTTTTCTGTAAACAGTGAAATTATTGAAGATATATGTGACTGGCTGGAAGGTAAAATTGGACCGGGTTATACTGAGATTTCGCTAGTTTTTGTAAATGATCGGGAAATAAGCCGGTTGAATGAAAAATATTACGGTCGGGAAGGACCGACCGACGTCCTGGCGTTTTTTTATGACCGGGAGGCTGAAATTTTTTTGAATCCCTACCAGCACCGCCGGCAGGCCTCGGAATATGACAACAGTTTCAGCCAGGAACTGGTGGAAAATATAGTTCATGCTTTTTTACACCTGGCGGGTTATGATCATACTAAAGAGGACGATGAGGAACATTTACAACTTCAGAAAAAACTGATGATTGAGTTCAAAAATTGGCAGACAGAGACAGTTATTGAGAACAAAAATCAAACCGGCAGTTCCGGGGAGATGTAATTTTTGGAACCTTTAATATGGCTGCAGATTTTAGTGTTACTGATCCTGTTGTTTTTCTCGGCTTTTTTTTCCGGGTCTGAAACCGCCCTTACTTCTCTGGGGAAACTGCGGGCCAAGCGGTTGCTTACCGATCTTGAGGAAAATGAAAGTTCTGCTTTTGCCCGCCGGTTGAAATACTGGCTTAATAATTCCCAGAAAATTTTAATCAGTATCCTGATTGGCAACAACCTGGTTAATATCGCCGCCTCGGCCCTGGCTACGGTAATTGCCACCAAGTTTTTCCGGGAAATATTTGATAACGGACATGCGCTTGCCTGGGGGAGCGGGATAGCGGTAGGAATTATTACCCTGCTGGTCTTGATCTTTGGTGAAATAATGCCCAAATCTTACGCCAAACAGAATCCGGAAATTTTTGCCCGGCTTACCATCGGTCCCATAATGCTTTTTGCCCGCCTGGTTACCCCTCTTATTATTGTCCTGAAAGGGTTATCCCACTTCCTGATCCGGATGTTTGGTGGTGAAATGCCCGAAGAGCATACCCGGATAACCGAAGATGAATTAAAAAAACTGGTCCTGGCCGGCCGCCAGGAGGGAACCCTGGAGGAAACAGAACTGCAGATG
>CAZKRS010000157.1:0-3395 GCA_964555265.1 uncultured bacterium
CCCAGGCCTCGCTTCATTATATTGGGGGGGTTGATCCGGCGCTGCGCTGGGAAAAACGGGGGCTGAAAAGCCATCAGAAGGATGAAGAAGCTTCCCGCCGCCTGCAGGAAGCTATAAATGAAGCCAACCGGCAGCTAAGAACTCCGGCGGGACAGGAAAAGCTGCAAAAGTTCATGGGAGAATCACTGGAGATTTTTAACGATTTATTGAGAACCCCGAACTGGCTGGACAAACATTTTCCGGACCACCGTTTTTATTTTATTATCGGACCGATGCGTACCGGAGGAACTTATATATTCACAGAACTGTGTAACATGTTCGGTATTGACTGGAAGGATTTAAATTTCCGGATGGTTCACGACAGTATACCGACCCCCGAGTTTCTGGCATTTCTTGAGAACCCTATAAGCTGGCTGCCGTTTGCGTTTGAACTTGCCCAGTATCTCAACTGGGTAAAAAGAGAGTATCCCTCCCCCAGGGTGATAAAAAAAAGAATTACTTTTGGTCATTGCCTGGGCGTGATGGACCGGTTGTTTGGAGACCGGGCCGAATATCTGCTGCTAACCCGCCATCCGGCGGGTATTGCCCAATCGGGAAGTGAACTGCTGGAAAGTTTCCACCAGGATGCGCCCAATCCGGAGGAACAAGGCTGGAATGTTCTTGTCCAGGACCGAACAAAAATCAGTGAAGAAAAATGGGAAGCGCTGGCTTATGAAGAAAGGATACTGAAATACTGGGAAGTTTATTTTAGAGATGCCGGCGAGAGTTTGCCGCTGAACGGCACCCTGCGGACGGTAGTTTTTGGAGAAAATTCCGAACAGGTGATCAGCCGGATCGCGGCGGATAATTCCCGGGATTACGAGCCGGGAAAGTTTTCTCCCAAGGATCGTGAGTTTGATGAGTTCTGGAGTTCTGAAAAAGTTGAAGAATGTTTTGATGAAGTCAGGTCCACCTGGCGACTTCACGGGGTTGATTTTCCGGCCATTCCCCTGAGGTGAAATTCTTGCTGAAAACCTGAGGAATAAACGATCATCTCCCGGAATCTTACCGTCCTGTCTGCTTCTCCCGCTTTAATCTGTCTCCCCAAAATTTTGGGCATATTTTCTCAAGTTCCCCCCTCTTAGTGCCGATGATCAATAATGTCACAGACTATTTTTACGGAGGGTTAAATTATGACGCGCGCAGACAGGCTAATAGAAATTTTAGAAAATATGATTGAAAACTATTCTGAACTGGATGAACTGGCCCGGGAGAAAAATGAGATCCTCGGCCGGCAGAAACTGGAAGCTCTGGAAGCAATAACTGAAGCCGAAGAAGAACTGGTTGTAGAGCTTAATTCTCTTAAAGAGGAACGTATAGAAGTGTGGGAGGAGATTACCGGGTGGGCCAGAGAAGAATTAAGGTATAAGACTATCAAGGAGTTATTGTCTGTTCTGCCCAAAGAGACCGCCCTGAAGATTAATAAACTGCGCAAGGAATTGAAACAGATCACCCGTGATCTGCAGCGTGTAAACCAGGAGAATATTTTGTTTCATAAAAACAGGCTGGAAGTTTATGATCGGACTTTCAAAAATTTTGTATCCCAGATTAACAGTGAAGAGCCGGGAACTTATGACCGGGAAGGGCAGTCGGGTGAAGCAGAGAGTAAATCCAAACCCTCAGTGCTTATAGACAGGGCGGTGTAATATCATGGCCGGTTTCATGTCCCTGGATAACGCCTTGAGCAGTCTGCTCTCCAACCGGAGAGGGCTGGATGTGGTTTCCCAGAATATAGCTAATGCTTCCAATGAAAACTACAGCAGGCAGACGGCGAAACTCAGCGCAAACCGTCCGATTACCCTGGGGACACTTTCGGTGGGGACCGGAGTTTCGGTCACAGATATTACCAGGGCGCGAGATGACTTGCTTGACTCCCGGCTGCGCCAGGAAATACATAATAAGGGTAGGTTCGATCAGCTCCAGGAAGTATACAGGGAGATTGAAAACCTGTTAAATGAACCTTCTGACGAGGGAATCAGGGGTACTTTGAGCAATCTTGTCTCTTCCATGCAGAATTTGGCCAACGAACCTGAAAACCTGGGTAGCCGGCGGGATGTTGTCGGCCAGGCGACGACTTTTGCCGATGTCCTGAAAAGGTTTCACCGGCAGTTGCGTTCAATTGCCGGGGGGCCGAACAGCGCCGCCGCCGACCAGATTGACTCGACACTCCAGAGAGTCAATAATATTGGTGAACAGATTGCTTCTTTAAACACGGAGATTAACGCCGCCGAGGCGGCGGGAAGTACACCAAACGATCTTTTGGACCAGCGGCTGGAGTTGGTCAATGAACTTTCGGAATATATTGATACTACCGTTGATAAAACAGGGACAACCTACCGGGTGAATGTTGCCGGTTATACTCTTGTCCAGGACGCCCAGAGTCATCAATTGCGTTATGGCACCCGGGCGGGCGAGGATGAACAAAAAATTCTTTATGATGATAACCAGGAAAGCGAAATTAGACCCCGGAGCGGCCGCCTGAAAGCACTTAATGAACTCCGTGAGGATTTGGTGCCCGGGCTGATCGATCAGCTTAACGATATGGCGGTGCAGTTTGTGGACCGGTTCAATGATATGCACCGGTCCGGGTTTGGACTCCAGGGGCAGACAAGAAATAATTTCTGGCAGGAGCTCCCCACCCATGACGAGGGGGTTTTCAGGCTGGAGGGGCTCGGGGACCTGGGGGGCGACATAGCCGAAAGAAGGGCCGGTTTTATTGATTCGCCGGATACAGTCCTGGCCGGTGATGATGAATCCGAACCCAAAAATTTCGAAAATGATTCCGGTGTTTTTGCCCTGGACGAGGACGGAGATGTGATAGGAGCCCCGACCGGGGAGTTGCAGATAAATGATAGCACCATCAATTATGATATGAGCGAGGATACCATTGAAGATATAATTGAACGTATCAACCAGGATGACAACAATGCCTCGGCCTATTTAAGCGCGGAAAACAGGCTGGTAATTAAAGGCGACCAGGAAAACGACTACCAGATTGATAACATGCTGGACACCGGTCTTTTGCTTGATAAAGCCAATATACTCACCGTGGGCGGAACCAGCCGGACAGCCCAGAACGATATAGAAGAAACTGGCGACCCTTTGACCGCCACAGATGAACTTAACGGTGATGTAAGAATTGATGCGGAAACTGCCTCAGGAACCAGTCTTGCCCAGGGGACGCTGGAGTTTGAACCATCAGACAGTCCCGATTTTTCAATTAACTACAACGCTGACGAAGATTCTTTAGACGATATTGTCGAACGTATAAATACCGCGGCAAATGAAAATGGCGCTAATTTATCAGCTGAAATAAACGAGAACAATCAACTGCATGTATACTCCTCCCAATCGCC
>CAZKRS010000158.1:0-3313 GCA_964555265.1 uncultured bacterium
TAATCTCTTAACCACTATTTTCCAGGAGGTTTACCTTTACCATGGATGAATATTTAATCGCCAACGGAACTGTTGTTACACTCGGTGAAGAAAATGAAATTATTGAAGATGGTGCCGTTTACGTAAAAGACGGCAAGATTGAAGCGGTCGGCAAAAGCAGTGAGTTGAAAGATCAATACGACTGTCCGGTTCGAATTAACGCTGAAAACCAGGTGGTTATGCCCGGTTTCATCTGCACTCACCACCACCTCTACAGCACCATGTCCCGGGGTTTTGCTCCTCCGGGGGAACCGGCCTATACTTTTGAAGAAATCCTTGAGCGGTTGTGGTGGAAGCTGGACAAAGCTCTCTCCCGGGACGACGTCTATTACAGCGCCCTGATTCCGCTGATTGAATGTATCCGGAACGGGACCACCACCTTTTTTGACCATCATGCCAGTCCTTCCTGCCGGGAAGGTAGCCTGAATGTTCTTGCCGACGCCGTCAAAAAAAGCGGCCTCCGGGCTTCTCTTTCCTACGAGGTCAGTGACCGTAACGAGAAAAGAGCCGGCGTTGAGGAAAACGACCGTTTTCTCGAGCGGCTCCAGGAAGAAGATCCCGAATTTCTACAGGGAATGGTTGGGCTGCACGCTTCATTTACGGTTTCCGATGAAACACTGGAAGAATGCCGCCGGGTAGCAAACAAACATGACGTTGGTTATCATCTGCACGTAGCCGAAGGGATTGAAGACGTGGAGTATGCCCAGCGCGATCACAACAAACGGGTTGTTGAACGGCTGGTGGATGAAGACATCTGCGGCGAACAAACCCTTTACATCCACTGCGTAAACGTAAACGAAAAGGAAATTGAGCTGATAAATAAAACCAAAACCAACGTCATCCATAACCCCGAGTCAAACATGAACAACGCCGTGGGCGTAGCCCCCATCCTGGAGATGATGGACCGGGGTATAGATGTTGGGCTGGGAACCGACGGTATGGCTTCCGATATGCCCTCGCAGATGCGTTGTGCTTATCTTCTTCACCGCCTGGATAAGGAAGACCCCCGGGTGGCGTTCATGGAAGCCCCCGAGATGCTTCTTGAAAATAACGCAAAAATAGCCAACAAATTTTTCCCGACCACGCTTGGAGAAATTAAACCGGGAGCTGCGGCAGATTTTGCTATCCTTGATTACATACCGCCCACGGAATTTAACGAGGATACTTTCCTGGGCCATTTTATATTCGGTCTGGAAGGCGCCAGCGTCGACACCACGATAGTTGACGGCAAAATCCTGATGGAAAACAAGGAGGTCCAGGTCCTGGATGAAGAAAAAATTGCCCGTCGTTCCCGGGAACTGGCTTCCGAAATGTGGGACCGTATCAGCTGATCTTTCTCTTTATTCTCTAAGTTCTTTCGGTCGCAACTGATTAAGTCCATTTTATTGTGTAAAAATGGCTTTTGTTCAAAATGAGAAGAAGAGTTTTTTTACACATTTTTTTCGGACATAACCTCTTAACTTACTGCATTCTTGTGACAGCGGAGTTAAATAATGCGCAAAGCATCTATCTATGAAATTTCTCCGGGCGAAAAACTGGCCGTGGCCGTGAAGGTTCACTCCCCTCATCCCGACACCCTTTATAAACTCCGGCTGGAAGAAAATACTTCCCTTACCCGGGAACAAATCAACCGGCTCCAGAAAACCGGCCAGGAATATGTTTTTATCAAAGACTCTCAAACCGAAGATTTGGACCAGTTTATTCATGATAAACAGGTGGCGGAGGCCGAGGAAAAAATCACCCGGGAAATGAGCAAAATCGAAAACCACGTAAAAAACGAAAAATATAAGCAGATAAATACCCGCGAGCTTCGCCGGACGGTTAATAATCTGCTTGATTCCCTGAAAAATACCAGGATGATGTTTGCCTTTACAAGCTTGAAATCTCATGATGATTACACGGCCAAACATTCCCTGGACGTCTGCCGGCTCGCCCTGGCTTTCACCCTCAAACACCGGGAAGAAATTTTAGAGCGCCTCCAGGATACAAGCGGTGCTTCAAATGTTGACACGGAAAAATACCTTTTTGAAGACCTGGGGCTGGGAGCCCTTCTCCATGATATTGGCAAATGGGAACTACCGGTAGAAACACTTAATAAATCCGAAAAACTTGAACCACAGGAATGGCAGGCAATAAAAAAACATCCGCAGCTGGGATACGAACTTCTGACCCGGTTTCAAGAAGAAAACCCTCTCCGGGCACCGGTAAAAATACCCGCTCTCACCCATCATGAAAAATTTGGCGGCGGGGGCTACCCGGAGCAGCTATCAGGAAACGATATCCATATCTACGGCCGGCTGAGCGCCTGCTGCGACGTATATTCCGCCCTGACCTCCCAGCGGCCCTACAGGGTTGAAATGACGCCTAACAGAGCTTTTGAGACGATGCGCTCAATGCAGGAGGATGACAGCCATTTTGATCATGAATTGCTCGATATGTTCCTGGATTTCTTGAATCCTTTTCCCCCGGGACAGGAAGTTATCCTTAGTGACGGCCGCCGGGGAATAGTCAGCAAAATTAGCGATGATAAAACCAAACCGGTTGTCCGGATCTTATACAGGGCCAACAAACGTCTTGATTCTCCTTACGAAATTAAAGTTAATACTGAAAACAGCCCGGAAATTATCAATTGAATTGTGCTCTCCCAAGGTTCTGGTTACAAACCAGGGAAAAATAAATAAGGTCTCTGATGATCTCATTCTCGCAGCCCTCCGGGCTGCTCCGAGGTTTATATCCCGCATAACAGGAACCTCCTGTCCTTTACGGGTTATAAAATTCCGATAATCAGAAACCTCATTTATCTGTAAATGGATTACCGGGAGAATACAATTGAGTACAAAAATTTAAGCCAACTCCGCTTCTTCCAATTCATTGACAAAAACCACTTTAGAAGGTAGTGTTATTCCTTTTTAACACGTCCTGATCATAACTAACACCTAAAATTGAGCGGTTTTTAGGACTAATACGGAGATAATATAATTTTTCCGATCCATTCTTGGGACCCTCCGGGCCGCTCCGGGAAATGAATATCCCAGTTCAAGCTTTTCGTGGCCGGGATATTTATAATACCGCCAGCGAGCCAAGTTATCACCTTCTCGCCCCTCGGGTGAGGGTGTTGAATCTCTTATTTGAAAAGAGTGATCTTAATGAATGACAGCGTAAAACGGATCTTATTCATAGGATTTATAATTGTCGGCGCCATCTTTCTTTACCAGTATATTGAACAGGCCCAGCAGATCCACCAGCCTTCGTGGACCGAATTTAAACGGCAGGT
>CAZKRS010000159.1:0-3302 GCA_964555265.1 uncultured bacterium
CGACCGGACAATCCAGTGGCTCCCGGTCGTCATTGTCCGGCTAGACCGGACAATCCAGCGGCACCCGGTCGTCATTGTCCGGCTAGACCGGACAATCCAGTGGCTTCCGGTCGTCATTGTCCGGCTAGACCGCTTCCGGTCGTCATTGTCCGGCTAGACCGGACAATCCAGTGGCTTTGACGTTGACCTTAGACCTATTAAATTCAAAGCCGCTGGATTCCCGTTTTCACGGGAATGACGGTCAAGACCTCACGGTCGTCGTTACCGGGAGATCATTCGTTCCAAGAATGACAGTGAAGGCGCTAAACAATTACCTTAATTTGAATAGACGGGGGTTAGAAATTAAATGAGAATCAAAAGACTGGCAGTTCTAACGCTATTGTTTTCGATATTTTTAGTAATTGGTGGCTGCGAGTTCCTTCGTCGCCCGCGCGAGCCGGTTGAGCGGCCGGGAGATCAGGCCCTGGACCGGCTTGAAGAGGCCTTTAGACGGGGTCGGGCCGGTGATGTCGTGGGGCTAGTTTATTCTGACGGCGAGCTGGATCTTTCCGAGCTCAGGTCCGACCAGCGAGAGGTTTTTCGCACCCGGACCGGTATCCGCCTGGATATTCATTCCCGCACCTTCCAGCGCCCCGTGAATGACCGTGAGGCCCACGTGGATACCTCCTGGAATCTTACCTGGCGTGATGAAACCGGCGCTGTTATCCGGCGCCGCGGGAAAACAGAATTCAGTTTCCTGTGCGTGGATGATCGGTGGCTGATTACATCTCAGGCCGGCGATCGGCTGCTCGGGACTCTTAACCCCGGCGAAAAACTATAATTTTTTAACACTGTAATATAACTTCAATAGATTTATCCCCACCCGTCCAGTCCGGTCGCATTTTACCTCCCCTGATATATTGGCTGATCTGTGTTATGATTCATAGGCAAATTTACGATTTTAACCCTCAACAGGAGGCATAAAATGAGCGATTGGAAACAGTGGGCCCCAACAGTTATCCGCCTTTTTATAGGGATAGTCTTTGTGCTGCATGGCTGGGATCTTGTGACCGGAATGTGGGGCTGGCTTTTTCACGGGGAAAGCTGGGGGTTCATCCAGAGAACTGCGTTTATGCCCATTTTGCCCCCGGTGGTCTGGGCTGTGGCGGTAACAATTCTTGAGTTTCTCTGTGGGATTGCAATACTGATCGGCTATAAAGTTCGCTGGGCCGGATTTTTTCTCACCCTGCTGCTGTTGGTTTTTATTGGCCATTACTATATCCCCCGGGGAGAATTTATGGAGTCCAGGTTCTACCTGGCCCTGCTGGGGATGAGCATCTCCCTCGTCTTAAGCGGCTCGGGCCGCTGGTCCATAAAAATCCAGAAATAACCCCCCCACATATCCTTGCGCCCCACCCCGCCTCCGCATTCCAAGCTGTAGCCATTGCTGTTGACTTCGCTTTTTCGCCTGTTCGCAAGCTCGCCTGCTCGACCCTTATCCCTCGCGTTAATCTGCGAGCTGGAAGCACCTGCTTTTTAACAACAGCAGACGTCTTCACCGCTTTTAAGACCATCCAGCCGTTCCCGGGCAGCCTCAAGTTCATTCTCCAAATCCTCTATGTAGTTTTTCATTCTTTCAATTTTCTCTTCCTGCGTGAAAAATCTTCTCCGCCTGGAAGAACTTTTGCCGTCACAACAATCAATTCTATCTCTACAGCAACAACACATGAGTCTCACTCCTCCTGTAGAAATAAGGTAATTGATAGTTCTTCATTTTATTGTTACCAGGATTTTATCGATTAAATCTGCCGTGCTCCGGAGGGGCTGGCGCCAGGCGTGCAGACGTTCCTGCCCTTCGGCGGTGAGAGAGTAAATCCTCTTGGCCGGACCTTTTCCCTCGGTATCCCACTCTGATTCCACGAGGCTTTCTTCTTCAAAACTTCGCAGTAACCGGTAGACACCGCCGGGTTCCGCCGAATCTATCCCCAGCTCCTGCAGCCGTTCAATAATTGCATAACCGTGCAATTTTTCTTCTGAAAGCAACATTAAAACAGCCGGTTTTTTAAGCCGCGTGTTGGGCGGTGGACAGCAGCAATCCCGGTGACTGGAACACGAGTCTGGCTCATCACACATAAACTTTCATCCTTTAAATGTTTGATTTTTTTATATGCATTTCACATATAATAATAAAACAGGAAAATCCGTCTGTCAACATTAATTGCAAAATGTAGATCAACAGGCCTGAGCCGGAAACTTAAGGTCGCTGCTAAATACGGGGAAGTCTACGAAATGCGCAAGGTTTCCTAACCCCCCGCCTATCGAATGAAATCGACCGAAGTCGCCCAACTTTTTTGGGTTATTTAGTGGCTTAATTAGCTAAAAACCTATGCAGTTCTGTGCAATTGTGCATACGTGCGTGAGTTTTGTAATTTTCCCACTTTCAATCACCGGGGTAATCGGATAATTAACCAAAAATATTTAAAAATTAACCACTAAGTGGTTGAATTTCGACCACCCGGTGGTTATAATTTGGTTGAAATGAAAAAAAGAAATTTAACTTCGGCCCTTTTGAGATCGCTTTCGGATGCGCCGGTTGCCCTTTTGATGGGTCCACGGCAGGTGGGGAAAAGTACGCTTGTAGAGTGGATAGCTGAAAACAAACACCCGGCCGATTATTTTACCCTTGATAACCGTGGAGTTTATGACTCTGCAGCGGTAGATCCGGAGGGCTTTGTCGATGGCTTGAATAGCAATTGTGTCATAGATGAAGTTCAGCGGGTTGAAGAGTTGTTTTTGGCGATAAAACGTTCCGTGGATAAAAAACGTAAGCCGGGGAAATTTTTGTTAACCGGATCTGCCAATCCCTTTTTTCTCCCAGACATTTCAGAATCTTTAGCCGGCCGGATGGAGATCCATACTCTATGGCCCTTTTCGCAGGGGGAGTTAAACGGGGTTCGTGATGGTTTTGTCGATGCGGTTTTTTCGAATGAATGTCTTAATTTCAATCCTATGCCGTCCCAGGAGAAACTAAGCGAAATACTGGTTCGTGGTGGTTATCCGGAAATTCAAGAGAGAGACGCCCCTGATCGTCGCGAGGCATGGTTTGAATCGTATCTTTCAGCTATGATTCACAGGGATCTTAAGGATCTGAAAAATATCCGAAATATATCAGAACTGTCCAACCTTTTATCTTTAACGGCAACCCGGGCAACGGAACTTCTTAACTCCTCCGGCTTATCCAGTGAGGCCGGTATCCCCCGAACCACTTTCAAACGTTACCTGGCACTGCTCGAAGCCGGTTTTTTGTTAATAAAAATTCCTCC
>CAZKRS010000160.1:0-3278 GCA_964555265.1 uncultured bacterium
TGGAGGAGGCATTAGAACTTTCAAACCAGGATGTTGAAGAACAACTGGACGGTCTTCCAGCAATAAAACGCCACTGTTCTCTCCTTGCAGAGGAAGGGTTAACCGCGGCTATTGAAGACTATCGAAACGACCAGAAAAATTAAAAAAACACTTGCAATTTCAATGCTGATATCGAGCGGGTTACGGAGTCAATAATAATGCGGAACTTCTCACGGAACTATCCCGGCGGCCCGAAAAAATTCTGGAGAGATTATGAATTATGACTGGAAAAACTGTTGCTGTAGGAATGAGCGGTGGAGTTGATTCATCCGTAGCTGCCGCTTTACTTGTAGAGGCTGGATATAATGTAATTGGTGTTTCAATGTGTATCTGGGACGATGATTACCAGGTCCCCGAGGAAACACCGTCGGGCCACGCCTGTTTCGGCCCCGGGGAAGCAGAGGATGTGGCTGACGCCCGACAAGTCGCCCGGCAGCTGGATATCCCTTTTCACCTGATTGATCTGCGTGAACAATACCAGGATATAGTGCTTGATTATTTTAAATCCGAATATAGCAAGGGGCGGACTCCAAATCCCTGTATCCGCTGTAATTATCATCTTAAATTTGATGCTATTCTTAACGAACTTGACCGCCGGGAAATCGCCTGGGATTATTATGCCACAGGACACTATGTCCGGCGAAAAAAAAGCGACGGACTGTTCAGACTTCTTCGGGGGATAGACCCTGCGAAGGACCAGAGTTATTTCCTCTACACCCTGGACCAGGAGCGGTTGAGGCGAACGCTTTTCCCTCTCGGCGAACTGGAAAAATCCGAAGTCCGGCAGCGAGCTGCAGAATTGGGACTGGATCTCAGCGATAAAGAGGAAAGCCAGGATTTCTATGCCGGAGATTACACGGAACTGCTGGATGACGTTTCCGGTCCGGGACCAATAGTTGACAGTTCAGGCAAGGTCCTGGGAGAACACCGGGGGATTGAAAATTATACGATAGGCCAACGCCGCGGTCTTGGCCTTGCCACCGGCACACCTCTCTATGTAAAATCTATAGATGCCGAAAAAAACCAGATAGTTGTAGCTGAAAAATCCGAACTCTTCTCCTCAAACCTTACTGTCGAAGAGCTTAACTGGATAACTCCATCCGAGCCAATCCCTGAAAAAGTTCAGGTAAAAATAAGATATCGGCATTCAGCGGCACCGGCCCGGCTGCAGCGAAAAGATTCAAAAGTAGAAGTTAAATTTACCGAACCTCAGCTTTCGGTTACTCCCGGTCAAGCGGACGTTTTTTATAGCGGTGATGTTGTTCTGGGGGGCGGAATAATTCAAAAATAAATTGATGCTCATATATAGCTATTTATCATTTATAACTGTAATAAGCGGCGCAAGCTCCTTCTGAGGAAACCATTGGAGCACCGAGCGGATTGTCAGGCGTGCAGTCCCCGGCAAATGCCGGACACTCGGCCGGTTTCCTGGTCCCCTGGAGGATAGCACCGGCTATGCATTCTTCAGCCTCCCGGACCGACCCGGTGGAAATATCGAACTTTCTGCGAGCATCGTATTCTGCAAATTCTTCGCTTAATTCAAACCCGCTGTTCGGAAGTTTGCCGAGTCCCCGCCATTTTCGAGCCGATATTTCAAAAACCCTGCCAATCATCTGGCGGGCCCGTTCTGTGCCCGTTCGGGAGACGGAACGGGTATACTGGTTCTGGACCTCTGCTCTTCCCTCCTCCAGCTGACGGATAGTCATGTAGATTCCCTGCAGGATGTCCAGGGGTTCAAAACCGGTGACCACGATCGGAACACCATACCGGCGGGCCAGCGGTTCATACTCTTCGAACCCCATCACCGTGCAAACGTGACCGGCGGCCAGAAAACCTTCCACCTCGGTCGACGATGAATCAAGAATAGCCTCCATTGCCGGAGGAACAAGAACCTGGGAGACCAGCAGGGAGAAATTTTTTATACCTTCACTTTTTGCCTGGGCCACGGCCATGGCGTTGGCCGGTGCCGTGGTTTCAAAACCCACCGCAAAAAATACCACTTCTCTATCCGGGTTCTCCCGGGCAGCCTCCAGGGCATCCAGGGGAGAATAAACCACCCGGACATCCCCCCCCTCGCTGCGGACGGTATAGAGATCCTTTTTGGAACCGGGGACCCGGAGCATATCACCAAAACTGCAGAAAATAACCTCATCTTTTGACGCCAGTTCCATAGCTGTATCCAGCAGGCGAACGGGGGTCACACAGACCGGACATCCCGGCCCGTGGATAAGAGAAATTTCATCGGGCAGGAGCTTGTTGATTCCGTACTTAATAATCGCATGGGTCTGCCCGCCGCATACTTCCATAATATTCCAGGACTTGCTGGTAATATCCTCTATATGGCGGGCATATTCCCGGGCTTTATCCGGATCTCGATACTCGTCGATATATTTCATGGCTGTCCCTCTCTTGATTGCTGTTTAGTTGATTTCTACAAAACCTGTTATACCGGCCCTGCAGGCCTTAAATAAAAATCAAAACCATTTACCCGGGGTTCTATTGTAGTTATTTTTGCTTAGCGTTTTCCTTCTGGCGGCGGCCGGCCCTGTCTATTTCTTCAAGGTATTGCAGGGTTTCACGGGCCTCTTCCTCGTCCAGCTTGCTGATAGCAAAACCCGCATGAACAATTACATAATCGCCCTCTTTTGCCTCCGGCAGGTAGGCCAGGTTTACCTCTTTTTTCACTCCCCCAAAACTTACACGGGCAGTCCTTTTCAACTCCTCTTCTCCGCCAATCTCTTCAATTTCGCCGGGAATACCCAGGCACATAATAGTTCACTCCTATATTAAAACAAAACCAGTAGGCTCAAAAAAATAACTGCAAAATACACAGTTTCAGATAAATCAAAACCCTGAATTGCCCGATCAAGCCGGATGAGATCCAGAATGGTTAGAACTCACGCATAATTTTGGTAAACATGTTTGTATAATCAGCAGACACTGTCTTATCAAATTCATTTAGCCATTTTTCTATATACTCAATATCCATTTTTGGTTGTTTGGCCAATACTGTCCTGACATCTTCCAGATCACGTGAACGGCCGGAAATCACCTTGTGAATAATCAAATCCTCCGGCGAAGCAAAACAAACAGGGGTATCATCGATTTTGATTGTATTTGCTCGTTTCAGAGCAACTTTTTCATATTTAGAATGAGAAAAAATAAAATCAATTCTCAGATGGCTTTCTTCCTCCAAACAAGGTAAAACATAGGTTTTCTCAATAAACTGCTTATAATTG
>CAZKRS010000161.1:0-3211 GCA_964555265.1 uncultured bacterium
AAAATAATGATGTCCAAGGATATCAGAAATTTCATCGGTTTGACATCCTTTTAAGTCATTAACTTCCTGCCGGTTGTAATTGGTCAATCCCCGGGCAAACTCCTCGTCGTCCGGAGTTAGTATTTTAACGGCATCGCCCCGTTCAAACTGGCCGTCGGCGTGAAGGACCCCCGGGGGCAGGAGGCTGGTCCCCCGGTTTTCAATTGCGTTCACTGCTCCAGCGTCGACCTGGATGTATCCTTTCGGCAGCAGATGGTAGCCAATCCACCGTTTACGACCTCTAATTGCCTCGGTTTTTCCCCGGGGAACAAAGAGAGTGCCAACTTCTTCGCCGTTGATAATTTTGTTCACAACATTTTTTTCTTCGCCGGCGGCAATTACCAGGGGGGTGCCGGAATTTGTTACTGTTTCAGCGGCCTGTATTTTGGTAATCATCCCTCCCACGGTTGCGCTTTCTTTGTCGGCCGGCCCGGCGATATTTTTAATTTCATCGTCGATTTCTTTAACTTTACGGATAGGTTGTTCATGTTCCGCGGGATCCCCGGGATAAAGCCCTTCCACATCGCTGAGAATTATTAACAGGTCAGCATCCACCAGGGTGGTAACCAGGACTGATAGAGTGTCGTTGTCTCCGAACTGGATTTCATCGGTAGCCACGGTGTCGTTTTCGTTAACGATGGGGACTACGCCCATTTCCAGGAGGGAGTTCATAGTATTCGAGGCGTTAAGATAGGTTTGGCGGTTATGGATTCCATCCCGTGTCAGCAGAACCTGGGCTGTATTCAGACCGTGCTGTTTGAACTGTTCCTGGTAGTATTTCATTAAAACCGGCTGGCCCACGGCAGCGGTGGCCTGTTTTGCCGGGAGGGTTTTAGGGATTGTAGATTTACCCAGGACCTGCAGTCCGAAAAAAATGGCGCCCGAACTGACCAGGACGACTTCTTTATCCGCTTCCATGAGCCGGTTGACCTGGTTAATCAGCTCGTCGACATGGCGGCGGTAGTCCCGGCTAAGCAGGGAGGAACCTATTTTTATAACGATCCGATTTGCCTGTTTAAGTTCTGATCTGTTCATCCTGTATATTTAAACTCCTGGTTGCCGACCTGGACGGTATCTCCGGGTTTACAGCCGGCTTTTTCTAATTTTTTATGCAATCCCATTTCCAAAAGCCGCATTCGAACATAGCTGAGGGCGTCGGGGTTTGTCAAATCAAATCTTTCCAGCAGCTCGGTGACCCGGTCGCCTTTGAGCAGATATCGACCGTCAGCAGGGGTTACTTCCAGTGGCTGGCGTGGTTCCATTTTTACGACCCGTTCCTGTTTTTCTTCTTTTTCACCGGGGTCTGCTTCGGCTTTATCATAACATTTCCAAAGTTTTTTTTGAAACTCATCAAGATTTGTTTCTTCGCGAGCTGAAATCAAAACCACGTTATCAGCAAGCGGAGAAATTTCCTCCAGGAACAGATCAACCAGTTCAGAGTCGACCAGGTCAATCTTATTGACAGCGACCAGGGTTGTTTTATCCATCAGCCCGGGGTCGTAAGCTTTTAATTCCGCCCGGAGGACATTAAAATCCTGGACGGGGGTTGGGCTGGAAATATCAACCAGGTGGACCAGCAGCCGGGTCCGATCGATATGTTTCAAAAACTGTATTCCGAGCCCGGCCCCCTGGTGAGCTTCTTCGATCAGCCCGGGGATATCACAGATTGTCATCCGCCGGTGTTGATCGAATAAAACGCCAAGGTTGGGTTTTTTGGTAGTAAAAGGATGTTCGGCAATTTTCGGATGAGCCCCGGTAATTTTTGAGAGCAGGGTGGATTTACCGGCGTTGGGCAGTCCGACAAGCCCGGCGTCAGCCAGCAGTTTCAACTCCAGGCGGAGGGGAATATTTTCGCCCCGGGCTCCATATTCGTGAAACCGGGGTTTCTGGCGGCCGCTGGAGGCGAAACAACTGTTGCCCCGTCCGCCTTCGCCGCCCCGGGCAACAACCACCCGGTCCTCCGGTTTGGTTAAATCGGCAATTTTTTCGTTAGTTTTCCGGTGATAGACAGCTGTTCCCACCGGAACTTTTACAACTTTGTCGCTGCCGCTGGCTCCCCGCCGGTGGTCGGGTCCGCCCGCGCTGCCATCTTCGGCTTTAATCCGGTCGAGATGGTTGAATTCGGCGAGAGTGCTCAGTGAATCGGATGCTTCCAGGACCACATCACCGCCGGGACCGCCGTTGCCGCCGTCAGGTCCTCCGTGGGGCTGGTAGGGCTGGCTCTCAAACGAACTACAGCCATCGCCCCCATCACCACCACGGGCGGTAAATTTAACTTCATCGATAAACGGGTGGGTCATGGTATATTACCCCTCTGAAACGGGTATGGGGAAAGAATGAAAGTAAGCTAAACTGCTGGAGTGGCGGCGTTATCCGGAGCAAAATCGTCCAGGTGTTCCATGTTTTCTTCGGTGAGAATATTCACGTATTTGCGTCCGTCGCCGCGGCGGTTGAAAACAACGTAGCCGTCGGCTTTGGCGAAAAGTGTATCGTCTTTGCCCCGGCCGACGTTAAACCCCGGGTGATATTTTGTTCCCCGCTGGCGGACCAGTATATTTCCACCGCTGACAAACTGGCCCTCGAAACGTTTCACGCCCAGTCGTTTTGATTCACTATCTCTTCCATTTCTTGTTGTTCCCTGGCTCATTTTTGTGGCCATTGTAGTTTCCTCCTTAAAATCAAATCTGCCTGCCCTGATATTTTAACAGATAATAGTTTTCTTTCCAAGCTCGGTCTGTCAGCTGATGGAGCAGTGACGGGGATACTTTTCAGCCGTTTGCTTGAGGACTTTCCGAGCGGCTCTTAAAATCCGGCTGTATTGCTCCCACTGGCCGGCGGTTAGCTTATCCGGCCGGACGGCAAATTTACGTTCTGCTTTTTCTTTATTTTCTTTGAAACAGACGGCTGTGGCCGGTAAATCTTCCGCTCCGGCCAGCAGAATTTCAAAGACGGTAGAGATTGCCGCGCAGACAATACTTTTTCCTTCCGGGCCATCGCCCGAGTGGCCCCGGGCGGAGATTCCGGTAAGTTTTTTTTCGGAATTATGATGGAATGATATTTCCGTCATAGGAGAGATTAAACGTCGATGGAATTAATCCTGAGCCGGGTCAAATCGTCGCGATGACCGAGCTTACGGCGGCGACCCTCGCGGCGTTTATAATTAAACACCGTA
>CAZKRS010000162.1:0-3166 GCA_964555265.1 uncultured bacterium
GGCGGATGAAATCCGGGAAGCAATGGAGAAATTGACCCAGGCTTCCCAGACCATCAGTCAGCAGATGTATCAACAGCAGCAGGCTCAAGGTCAGCCCGGAGCCGGCGCCGCAGCCGGTGGACCGGCCGAAGGTGCCAGCGAGGATGTCCAGGACGCGGACTATGAGGTTGTTGACGAGGAAGAATAAATTCAGTTCCTGGTTTTTAGTTGCCGGTTAGACTCTCGGAATTATTCATCCGGACCACTTATGCGGTCGCCCGCGTGAGTGGTCCGGGTTTATTTTTCTGAGAAAATTTTGTTATTTCGCCCCGCACTCAATCGGGGAGTTCAGGTAAAAACTTAATTTTTTAATCTCTTAATTTCTTAATCTCCAATCAACTACCGGGGTTTAATATTTATGACTGAAGAAGACAGTTATTATGAGATTCTTGGTGTTTCGCGTGATGCTTCCGAAGAAGAAATAAAAAAGGCTTTCAAAAGGAAGGCTCTTGAATACCATCCCGATCGCTCCGATCATCCGGAGGCCGAAGAGAAATTTAAAATTCTGTCGGAGGCTTATGAGGTTTTAAGTGACGAGGAGCAGCGGGCCCGTTATGATCGTTTTGGGAAGGAAGGTGTCCAGGGAGCAGCTTCACGAGCCGGAGGCCGCCGTGTGGATTTTGAAGATCTTTTCCAGGGGATGGGCGGATTTGAAGATCTGTTTTCTCAGTTTTTTGGTGGGGGAAGAGGTGGCCGCGGCTCCCGTCGTTCCCAACGGGGCACTGATTTACGGATGACGGTGGAACTGGACCTGGAAGAAGCTGCTTTTGGTTGTGAAAAAGAGGTGTCACTAAATCGTCGTGAGCGCTGTGGCGAATGTGGCGGAACCGGTTCGCGGGGAGAGGATGATCGGAAACGCTGTTCCCGCTGCCAGGGTAAAGGAAAAGTTTCCCGCTCCCGGGGTTTTTTCACTCTAACCCAGCCCTGTGAGAAATGTGACGGCCGGGGATACGTGATAGAAAATCCCTGTCCGGAATGTCACGGTTCGGGCAAGCGCCGCCGGGAGAAGACCATCAAGACTGATATTCCGGCCGGGGTTCAGTCCGGCCATCGTATTCGTGTCGACGGTGAGGGGGAGGCCGGCGAAGCCGGTTCGGGGGATCTCTACCTGGATATAAAGGTAAATCCCCACGACCGGTTCAAACGGAAAAACGGCGACCTCTACACCCAGGTGCCGATAAGTTTTGTCCAGGCTGCCCTGGGCGGCGAAATTACTGTTCCTCTGCTTGAGGACGAGGAAGAAACACTGGAGATTAATTCCGGCACCCAGACCGGAGAAGTTTACAAAATCGAAGGCAAGGGCGTGCCCTATCTCAACCGGTCCGGCCGGGGCGATCTTCACGTCCAGGTGAAAGTGGTTACTCCCACCGACCTGTCCGGCGAAGAAAAAGAACTTTTCGAAGAGCTGGCCGATGTCCGGGGCGAAGAAGTCCAGGAAGAACGGGGAGTTTTCGAAAAAGTCCGCGAAGTATTCGCCGGATAAATGGATATAATTTAAGTTATGCTTAAAATATATCTGGAGCGGCCGCTGCCCGGACGAAAGCGGTTTGCTGTCGAGGATCAGTTCTGGGTTCACTACCTGGAAAATGTTCGTCGGATAAATCGCGGCGATCAGCTGGAAGTTGTGGGGGAGAGGCAGGTGGCTGAGGTGGAAGTAATATCAGCCTCGCCGCCGGGAGTCGAAATTATTTCCACCCGCCGGCGCCGGCTTCCTTCCTATTCACTCTGGCTTCTTCAAGCAATCACTCGCAAGAAAAAGTTTGAGAATACCGTTCGCACTACAAGTGAGCTTGGTGTTACCCATCTGCTTCCTCTTATCTCCTCCAATACGGTCCGCCGGCCAAACAATCCTGAAAAACAACAAAAACGCTGGAAAAAGATAGCCCTGGATTCCACCCGGATAACCGGGCGGGACTGGCAACCCCGGATTTTTGAGCCCGTTGATTTTGATAATTTTACTTCTCACCTAAAGGATGAACCTGGAATTTACTGGGGAGATACCTCCGGAAAACTCCCCGGGGAAATATTTTCTCCGGGCCAGGATAATGTGGCGGTTGTGGTTGGTCCCGAGGGGGGGTTTACGGATCCGGAAAAAGAATACCTCCAGCAAAAGGAAGCGATTCCCGTAAGCCTGGGGGATCAAAATTACCGTTCAGAGACAGCTGCTCAACTTTTGACCACCCTCTGGCTCCAGCAGACGGGTAATCTGGGTTAACTTATAACCACTTTTTAAGTTTGCTGCGATCCAGCAGGACAATTTTATGGTCTTCACATCTGATTCCGGCCACTTCCTGGAGCCGGTTTATATAGCGGGTAATCGTCTCCCGGTTTGTTCCAACGATACTGGCCAGTTGTTCGTGGGTTAAATCCAGGTCAATTTTTACCCCGTCTTCAACTTTACGACCAAATTTATCAGCAAGGCGAAACAGGCAGGTGGCCAGCCGCCCGGGAATATTCAGGAAAGCAAAATTAAAAAGCTCATTATCCACCTCTAAAAGACGTTCGCTCAGGGTATTAAACAGGTTAAGCCCGATTTCTGAATATTCCTCGAAAAGTGCGATAAATTTTTCTTTTGTAAAAGCAAGTAGGGTTGCATCCTTGACAGCGGTAGCGGTGCCACTGCGGCCCTGGTTGGCCATACAGGCCATTTCCCCGACTATTTCTCCTTCGCTCAGAAGGGCCAGAGTTTTTTCTCGATTGCTCAGCGGATCCTGGCGGCTGATCTTTAAAAGTCCGTTAACAACGACATAGAGTTTATCTCCCGGTTCGGAAACCTGAAACAGAACTTCTCCTTCCTTCAGGGCGATCTCTTCCGATACTTGGACTATTTTACTGTAACCTTCATCCGGTAACCCTTCGAAAATATCAAGATCTTTCAATTTATTCTCCATTAAAATTTCCTCCCGGTGGTTGCTTCTTACAAATAAAATACTATTTTAAAACCTCCTGCTTGAGGGCCCGGCAGCTTAGCCCGGTCAACCAATTTTACCTTGTATTGGTTCTTAATCAAAATCAATCTTGTTAAACCAGTTTGGATGTGATAAAAATCACATTGCATATTCTATTCTAACATCGTAAGATGTAAGTGGAGTAAATAAAAAATTAAGGGCAGAGGGGCGCTGTTTAT
>CAZKRS010000163.1:0-1831 GCA_964555265.1 uncultured bacterium
AATCTGTGTGGATGTCAGCCAGGCGAAAAGAGACTCGCCAACGGATCACGGTAAAGTTGTCCTCGTAAATCCCGAGATAATTGAAAGAAATAAAGCGGAGATTAATCGGGAAGGATGTCTGAGTATTCCCGATTATACGGCCGATATTAAACGTTACCAATCAATAACTGTCGAGGGTATAAATCCCGAAGGCGATAAAATTATCCTTCGTTCGGAAGGCTGGGAGGCAGTTGCTTTCCAGCATGAAATAGATCATCTGCACGGAATCCTTTTCCTGGACCGTGTAAATTCAATTAAAAATGATCTTTTTAAACGCATGTAAACTTTCGGTTAAATACGGAAACTCCGGCTTCCAGTTCGCGCAGAGTTTATTCAAAACATCTTTCTTGATTTAATAATCTACCATTTATTTTTTCTGATTCTTGTTGCGTCGAATCGATCGGGCTGGGGTGGATTTTCGTCCGCATAACCGAGCGGCAGGAGGGCGAAAGGTATAATTTGATCGGGTAGTTCAAACATCTTGTTAAAATCTTTTACTCTTTCTTTTCGGGGATGTATGCCCACCCAGCAGCTGGCAAGCCCCATTTCGTGGGCGGCAAGCAAGAAATTCTGGGTGGCGGCCGCACAATCCTGGACCCAGAAATCATCATGTTTGACCCGGCTTAAATCGGCACAGAGTAAGACAGCTACCGGGGCCTGCTTTACCATCTGGGCGTTAGATTGTTTTTGGCTGATTTTCTGGAGAATATCTTCCCGGTCAATAATAATGAATTCCCAGGGCTGCTCATCTCCCGCCGAAGGTGCATACATGCTTGCTTTTATTAAATTGGTTAAAATTTCTTCGGGAACCTCTTTGTTTTTATAGGACCGGATGCTCCGGCGGTTTTTTATCGCTTTCATTGTTTCCATAAATTTAACCTCCTTACAATTATTCTGGATACCGTTCCCACGTCTGATTTTACGTTATATAAGCAAGTATGTATAATTATTTAATAACAGGCAATGAATATATTGGTTTTGCGGCCATTTTTACGGTAGTTTTTTGACACAATTTTTCGGACATGGCCAGCGGTAGATGTTTAGAACCTTTTAAAACAGCAATTTTGTGGAGGAATTATAAATGGATAACCTGACTTTAAATGAATACCAGGATGGAGCTTTGGAAACTGTTGTTTATCCTGACCGGGGTGATAACCTTGTCTATCCCATCCTGGGTTTGAATGGAGAAGCGGGGGAGCTGGCGGAAAAGCTTAAAAAAATTATTCGTGATAACGGCGGGAATGCCGGCAGTGAAAAGAAAAAACAGCTGGCCCGGGAACTGGGAGATGTTCTCTGGTATGTTGCCGCCTGTGCTCATGAACTGGGATTTGAACTCGGGGATATTGCCCGGGAAAATTTGGATAAGCTGGCTGACCGGGACCGGCGGGATCGTCTCCAGGGCTCGGGCGATAACCGCTGAAAGGGGATTGTTTTGAACAGCGCCGAGTTTGAAAAACTGGTCCACCGGGCTCTAAAGGAACTTCCGCCGTGGGTGCAGAAAATTATTGATGAGGAGAACCTGGTCGTCTGTGTCCGGGAAGAACCCGGCCCCGAAGTTGTTGAAGAACATGGTAAAAATATTTTTGGCTTGTTTGTCGGTCTGCCTTACGGCAGCCGGCGGGGAACTTATCCGTTCCCCGCTCGGATAGAAATTTACCGGCAGGCGTTCTTGAAACATGTTCAACCCGAAAAAATGCCCGAGCGGGTTCGGCGGACGGTTATTCATGAAATCGCCCATTTCATGGGCATGGACGAAAACCAGGTAAGAAAAAAAGGCTACTAACTAAGTTGT
>CAZKRS010000163.1:1931-3145 GCA_964555265.1 uncultured bacterium
ACACTTTCACACTTTCACACTTTCACACTTAAAAAGAGGTGTTTAATCACTTATGCCGCAATCAAGAATGGGGAAAAGGAAAAAAATCAAGGGTTACGTGGAGCTGGTTTATTCGGGCGAAGCCCCTCTGGAACTGCAGGGAGAAGATATCAGCACCAACGGAATTGCCGTTATTGTGCCCCTCGAACATCGGGCTGTTGATAAAATACGTCAATATTTTCAAAAAGTTGCCACTATTAGCCATTCCCGGCTTTCCGAACCGATTCCCGGTGTTCTTCACCGGGTGGAAAAAATTTCTAAAAATAAACTAAAATGGATCTATTCATTTAACCGGAAAGCAAAAAATATCTAATTCGGGTTAAGTTTATTTTCACATGTTTCGCCGAATAGAGGCTAATATAAAGCGGTCCTTCAGCCGAAAATAATATAAAAACGGGAGGAACTTTTTTATGAAATCAATCAGGATGGGTCTTGTTCTTGATCGACATTTAAAACAGCTCTCAAAAATAATGGATCATGGCCGGCGTGCTTTTGCATCTCGCCCCCCGGCAGCGGATTTTTTCGCGTCCCTGGAAACTGTTGTTCATCTTGAACAGCAGCGCCGTCACCACGGTCTTGAGGGCCAGTGGGATGAAACCCCCTGGCAGTTTGACCTTGACCGGCTGACCCCTTCAGCCCAGGTATGTCTCCTTGGTTTTTTTAACAACAAAAAACAGGAGTTTGATGAGGAAGAACCCCCCCTGGCCACCTTTTTCAAACAGGTTGCCCTCTATTTGGACCGGTACATGGAAAATAATCTTCCCGAGGACGTAAGAAAAAAGGTCGAAGCGGCCCACCGGTCGGTTTTAAACGAGAAAGAAGCAAAAATTTAACTCTTACCAAAAAAATTTTTGCTTTTAAGAGGAAAATATATTATATTAATATGCTCGTTGTAAGAGAAACAGGACGATTTTTTTAAGTAGTACCGGTTGTGGCGCATGCTGTAGGCAATGTTGGTGCCTCAAGCGGGAATTTAATATGCAGTAAAGGAGGTTTGCTAACATGCCTACGGGAACTGTTAAATGGTTCAACGATGACAAAGGCTTTGGCTTTATCGAACAGGAAGTAGGAGAAGACGTTTTTGTCCACTACTCCGAGATTGAGTCCGAAGGCTTCAAGTCCCTGGACGAAGGCCAGGAAGTTGAATTCGAACTTGAAGAGACTGAAAAAGGTCT
>CAZKRS010000164.1:0-3093 GCA_964555265.1 uncultured bacterium
TATACAGGGATTGAATTATCGATGCATGAAGTGGCGCTGGCTGAAGACCTGGTTAATATGCTCCAGAATGAGCTTCAAAAAAGAAATATTTCCCTGGAAGGCAAACCGGTGCAGGTAAATGTTGAAGTTGGAGCCATGAGTTGCGTGGTGATTGATAGTTTTGAGTTTGCTTTCCAGGCCGTCTGCCGGGAGACCACCCTGGAGAAGGCAAGCCTTCACTGCCGGCAAAAAGCGCTGGAGATTGAATGTGAAAATTGCGGGTTCGGCGGCAAAATTGATGGAGAAGTTCCTCTCTGCCCGGACTGTGAAAGCGGACAGACCAGGGTGACAGACGGTGATGAGTTTTTATTAAAATCGATTGAAATAGGTGAGTGACTGATGGAAGAGCCGCAGGTTGTAAAGATAGGTTCTAAGGTTTTAAAAGCAAATGAAGAGGCGGCCGGAGAGAATCGTGAGATTTTTTCACAAGCGAATTTAAAAGGAGTTTTTAATCTTATTGGTTCGCCGGGGGCCGGGAAAACATCCTTGCTGGAACAGCTGGTCCCCCATTTCCCGGCATCCGGACTTATTGAAGGCGATATTGCCACCACCCGTGATGCCGACCGGGTGGCCCGGCTGGGCGTTAAAACTGTTCAGATCAACACGTCCGGAGCCTGTCACCTTGACGCCCGGATGGTAGGAGAGGTTTTCCCGGAATTTTCCCTGGAGGAAGTAGAATATCTTTTTATAGAGAACGTCGGCAATCTAGTCTGCCCGACCGGTTATGATCTCGGAGAAGACCACAAAATTGTGGTGATCAGCCTGCCCGAGGGTGAGGATAAGGCGGCAAAATATCCCGCTATTTTCAGGAAGTCAAACCTGTGTGTCCTGAATAAGATAGATCTGGCCCGGGCCTGCGAAATTGATATTGAAGAGATGAAGAAGGATATAAAATCGGTAAACCCTAATTTAAAAATCCAGGAGGTCTCCTGTAAAACCGGGGAAGGAATAGAGAACCTGGTTGAATTGTTAAAAGAGATAACAGATTAGCCCGGGAGATCGGGAGGATAGCCGGTTGAAATTAAAAATTACAGTTTTGGTTTTAATGTTATCGTTAATATTTTCCTGTGCTCCGGCCACCGGGGTTGGTGAATTTCCGGCGCTCAAGCTAGCCGAACGGAGCCAGATTAACCTGGCAATATTACCGGTGCGCGGAGAGGTTGAAAACAAGATTAAATACCGGCTGATTAATAACCTGGATCTTGACCAGATTCGGGACAGTTTCCGTTCTCTCAGGTTTCTGCCCGACCGTGTAATTGATGAGCTGGAAATACCTCAGTCGGGGCCTTTAGGTGAGGAACATTTGGAAAAATTGGCTGTACGTGCTCCCGGCCGCTATTTGCTGGATATAAGTATCGAGGAGTTTGGGGAGGAGCAGTTTACTGATCGGGATCGGGAAACCCTGTATTATTACCGCACTCGAATGCAACAACGAACTTACTATGACCGGAACGAGGGGTACGAAGTTGAAGGCGACACCCCGCCTGGAGGTCCTCCGGAAGGACCGGGCCGGAGGATTGGACCGCCCGATAATAACGGTGATAATAACAACCGGGAACGGGATATGTATGAGAGAATTTACGGTCGGGAAGATATACCGGTTGAAGTGGATAGAATCCGGGTGGTAATGCTGGTTTCGGCACGTATTTATGATCTCCGGGAAAAACAGATAATCTGGAACGGTCGCCGGCTGGAGCGGGCGGAAGGAGATTTGCGTCGAACTTCCCCGGTGGAGCTGACCGAAAGAGTCCTGGGACGCCTCGGGGGTCACCTGTCCAGGGCAATCACAGACGAAAATTAAATTATAGTTGCTTTTCTTAGCTCGTCACGGTTTAATACTTCAAATAGATCCTGTCCGTTTATTTGCAGAGTTTGCTCAACTGTTAATACCTCATCTATTTCAATTTCACTGTCATACAGGTTACCCCGGTGAATTGATTTTTTATCCTGGATTGCCTGCAAATCGACATCGAAAGTTTCGTTTATAGCCTTCTGTTCATCCATCTCCAGCACAGTTACGAGCGGGTGAAGTAAATCATCGGGGTTTATTTCTTTAACCACGGCAAATTCGCCGTTTGTAAGTTTAACCACGCTGCCAACAGGATATATGCCCAGGCAGCGCATGAGTGACTTTATAACTTTCCGGGTTTCCGGATAATCACCGAACTCCTGGTTGAGCAGAAAAAAAGCTCTCGTAGGGGAAAGACGTTCCTTGTATATTCTCTGGGAAATCAGCGCGTCATAGACGTCAAACACTGATATTATCCGGGAAAAGGGATGGATTAACTCAACCCCCTCCGGGTAACCTGAACCATCCGGTCGTTCATGGTGCTGGTAAGCCATCTTCTGGATTCGTTCGTTAACTTCAAGTTCCTCCAGCACTTCGTGTCCCCAGTCGGGATGGCTTTTTACTACTTCAAACTCCTCAGCGGAAAGAGTACCCGGTTTAGTCACTATATCCCGGGGGATGAATATTTTTCCGACGTCATGAAGCAGGGCTCCGTAAGCAAGTTCTCGCAATTTTTTTCGTGAATAGTTGTGGTGTTCACCGTATAAAACGGCAAGCATACTGACGTTTACAGAGTGGCGGAAAGTATCAAAATCATAATCTTCAAGCTGAGTCAGAACGGCTATACTGGCCGGGGACTGGTGGGCGTAATCGATTATTTCGTCGATGTAGGGGATTAATTTCTCCGGCTCGACAGTTTTGTGTTCCCGGATGGCGGTAAATATGGTTTTAACTTCCCGGAGTGTGTTGTGATAAAGTATTTTTGTTTTCCCCAGTTTAGTGGGTTCATTTTCAATCTGTTCTTTCATCTGTTTTATGGGGTTTGCCTTGGCCTTCACTCGCTCGGTAACTTTGTCGCCGGCAACGGTGGCCTTTTGGACCCCGAGTTGTTTCAGCCGTTTTAGTTCTCCTTCATGGCGGATATAATAATCGCTGATCACCAGCGTATCGTCGCTATTATAGGCAGCCAGCAGGTGATCCCCAACCTTGAGTTTATTGATAGCCACCGATTTTTTCATAATATTTTCCCCGATTCTCTATTATAA
>CAZKRS010000165.1:0-1836 GCA_964555265.1 uncultured bacterium
CGATCTAATCGTAGCCGTAACCCACATCGGACTGGGAAGAGATAAGAGACTGGCCCGAATGGTCGACGGGATAGATGTCATAACCGGCGGTCATACTCATGATCTGCTCTGGGACGAGGAGATTAAAAATAATACCATTATCGTCCAGGCCGGGGGACGGCTACGAAATGCCGGGCGGCTGGATCTTTCTCTGGATACCGGTGGCGAAATAGATAGCCACAGCTGGAAGTTAGAGACGTTATATGAAGAGGATTACCCGGCTGATACCCAAATGTTAGATTTGCTCGAACCCTATCTCGCAAAGGTGGCCGACACTCTCACTGAAACTGTTGGCCAAACAAGCCGGGCGATCAAGGACAGCCCGGGGCCTTCCACACCGCTGGGAAATTTTATTACCGATCTGATACGCCAGGAATTAAAAGCCGACCTCGCCTTTATGAATCCGCTGGGGGTCCTTAGAGATCTACCGGAAGGAAAGATAATCCGACGTGATATTATCCGAGCGGTCCGGTTCGGTAATCACCTGGTTGAATTAGAGCTGACGGGCGAGCAAATTAAAAAACTTTTCGAACAGACTCTACGTTATCCCGGCAGCCGGAGACAATTCAGCGGCGGGCTGGTAAAAACTAACCTGTCTGCCCCACGCAATCAACGGGTAGAACAAATTTACGTCAACGACGAACCAGTGCAGAAAGATAAATTATACCGCGTCGCCACGAGTGATTACATGGCTGCCCGGAATATTTTTAACGAAGCCGTAAGCAGGAAAGATTACCCGGATTTAATTCTATGGCAGGTGCTGGAGGATTATTTTGATAAAAAAGATATAGTCCATCCCCCCGTAGAGAACCGGTATCGGCCTATCGAATGAATTTTTAGTCCCGAAACCGCATGGGACCGTATTTGATCGAATAAACTTCAATTTTTTTATGATCTGCGGAACAGTGGAAAGAGTAGTTTTTACATTGTCCCCATGATTTCTTCCCGCAATTGGTCTTTTTGATATTTTTGCCCCGGCGAAAATAGCCAGAACTCTTCCGTCATTTTTCCCAGGCGATTATTTAATTTGTCTTTTGCCTCTTGGCTTTTATGAAAAATTTTCTGATAAATTGTATATTCAGTCAAAATTAAAGATAAATACTCACTGCTGTCCATTCCTTTATTCAAATTATAATTTGAAATCTTTCCGTCCAGACGCTCCAGCTCATCTTTATATCGGGACTTACCCGCCTGTTTCTGGCGAGCAAGGCTGCATTTTTTTATTTCATAGCGATACGTAACCGTTGGGGAAATGCCTTTTAAATAATCCGGCCATTTTTCCACCCAGGCCTCCTCCTTTTTCAGGGCGGCAATAATTCCTCCCCCGGGAGTACTGACAATAGAAGTAATCCATCCAAATTAATTATTTTGAAGCGAATGTTCTCCCCGAAAAAACTGTTCTAACTCATCACCACTATAAGGTTTCCCTTCAAGAAGAACAATTAAACGGTTGTGTACTGTTTTCATTGCTCTACGAACCGAATAATCAAGATCCTTACGAACCAGGTTATCGGTGTCGCTCAGAAAAATATGATCTCTGATTTTTCCAAGTAATGTTGACTCAAAATCACACAGGGTTGGAAGTTTTTCATCAAGTTGGTCAAAATAATGCTTGCAAATTTCGATCACACGCTCACAAACCACTTCGTTTTGCTCCAACGCCAACCAGATATCAAGAATATCTCGCCCACAATTTCGTTGATAAAGGGCCCGCAATTTTGTTGCAAGTAATTCCTCAAGCTCAAAGGTACAAACTTCCGCCTTCATTTCGCACCATGGATTTTCGATGCAAAATTT
>CAZKRS010000165.1:1846-3087 GCA_964555265.1 uncultured bacterium
TAAAAACCGGGGCCGCATAGGATTTTTCACTGTCCACATTAACATCAACTTCTATTATTTGAGGTTCAGTTTCATTTTCCGGAACAAAAGAATAAATTTGCTGTTCACGAACATCGGGGTATTTAACTTCAGGTGCTCCAAGAATTCCAGATATTATTTCCTTCACTTTATTCAAAACCGGTTTTCTTCTGCTTGCATCAAGTAAAAGAAAATCGAGGTCTTCGGAATATCGAACAGGCGAGTCTATGAACAGTTTGTGAATCGCCGTTCCACCGCGCATGACGAGATTTTTTTGTATAAGCTTGGATTGATATAACTCAACTATCAACCGGGATAGAATCAGGTCCTGTTCAACTTGAATATTGCTCGGCCACGGAGCAAAATCACGCCAGGCTGTAATGTAATTTTCTGGTAGCATATTGCTAACCTGCCTGCGCTATATCAGGATCTAATGAGTCATTCTCAATAATCTGAAACCGTTTATCCCTTTCAAATCCTGCGCGCCCGCGGCTCGGATTAAGTGGAACCGGGGGGGGATTTTCACTGGCTATAAAGTTCTTAAAAGGCCGGGCTAACTCTTTTAGGCCGAGCCCAAAACATATATACCCGATTCGCTGCAGTGTCGCTTTACCATGCGCTCGCAAAGCATATTCAAGCATCTGTTCAGGTTCAAGTTGTTCATGCAATCTTATCGCAATATTACAAACATTATAAATCCCCCCGCTATACCGGAGATAATACACCAGATCTGCCAGGGTAACTGCCGGGTTTGACCGAATATAGTAACCGGTTTTCACCTTTTTCTTCTCAAACATTTCCGGTCGAAACTCCGCACTATTTTTTATATAAACAATCCGTCCCCGTTCCAAATCAATATTTCTACGAGGTCCGGAAATTATTACCTGAAAAGTCTGGGGAGCCTGATGGGCCGCCCCATAACTTGCTGCCGCCGAGAGTAATCCGACGTAGTATTCTCTTTTTTCGTATTTCATTAGCTGATCAATAAAATATGACGGCGGAGGTCCACCAACTTGATACGCCGGTGGAACAAGAACAAGAAATCCGCGAACTGGCTCAATAACTTTATTTTTATCTTTTAAACGTCGAATGCCCTTGCACAGTCCTGAATATGAATACCCTCCCGGATCTAACTCGTCACGGGTGGTCACACTCCGGCCTTTTGAAAGCAATTCGTCAACACGATCGCCCAGTTTCATGTTTCACTCCTATGTAATTGTTGT
>CAZKRS010000166.1:0-3077 GCA_964555265.1 uncultured bacterium
AGATCACTTGCCGCCTGGACAATCACCGTATTATTTACGTTCCGGGGATGTTCAAGCCGGCTGTGGGAATGGCCGCCCACCAAAACATCTATCCCCTTGACCTCCCGGGCCAGCGTCTCGTCATTTTCGTAACCAATATGGGTAATTCCAACAATAAGGTCCACATTTTTTTGTTTTAATTTTTCAACCATCAACCGGGCTGTTTCAACTTCTTCAAGAAAAATAACATTCTCAATATTCTCCGGGAGAGCCATGTTGGGCGTGTATTCAGCCACAAGACCAAAAAAACCAATTTCAATCCCCCCGTGCTCGGCCACCTTGTATTTTTTTGTTCCCGGGAAAGGTGTCTCAGTATCACCGTAGCGAACGTTTGAAGAAATTACTTCCGCTTCCAGTTCATCAACTCTTTTTTTTAACAGATCCGGGGGAATGTCAAACTCGTGGTTTCCCAGGGTGGTGTAATCAAGCTCCACGGCATTGAACCCTTCAATCATCGGTTCCCCGTCAAGAAGATCTGATTCCGGGGTCCCCGTGAACCAGTCGGCGGCGTCAATATACAGGACCGGACGATCCTCATGGTATGCCTTTTCTCGTTCATGATTTAAAAATGACCCCAGTTTGGCCATGCCCCCGGCGTTAGGAATACGAGGACCCGGGTGCCATTCGGCCCGGGAAGGGATAACCTGACCGTGGATATCGTTAGTATGAATGATTGTAAGTTCCCGCAGGTGCCGGGGTTCAGAAGGTAGATAGTAGTAATAGATCCCCGCAAAGACAAGTAGAACAACAGCTATAAGCAGAGCTTTTCGGAAGGTGATCAAACGCTCGCTGGACATAATTTTTTTACTCTCCCAGACAATTAATGAAACTGACTGCTACTAATGCAGATTATCTCTTGCTCCCCGGTCAATTCAGGTAATGGCTAACATGTAAAAAAATAGCGCTGGCAGCCAGATTACCGCAGAAAAAGACATATTTGCCCCCTAAACAGGCCCCGATCACCCCGCAACGGGGCGGCTAATTCTACTGTGTCTAAATTGTATCAAAAAAATTGGAGGATTGGAGTTATTTTTTAGTGAGGTATTCGCAGAGTTTTACGGGATCAACACCCCGGCGGCCGTCATCCCACTGGATAAGCTCGTTACCTTCGTTTTCCAGCCAGTTTTCCACACGTTCGCGGCTACAGTCAACCAGAGCAGCAATCTGTTCTGAACTCAACAGGCGGGTGCTACCCATTATCATCACTCCCCGAAAATATTTAATTTTTATCATTGGAGCGGCGCACATTTTATTTATCGACATTTGCCGGGAAGATGATTAAACTATAATATGTGTCTTACCGGCGTTTAATTACAAAGAAATATCATCCGGAAGACTCACTTATGGACAAAATTACCGCTTTTCGTAAATTTCTGATGATTTGCAAGGGTAATTACGGACAAAAACAGATAATGCTATTCAGCAGTGAAACCAAATCGCAGCTGCGGGTTGATTTTAATATGGATAACAACCAGTTTATGAAAGCCGCTGTTTATCTTGAAGATTCACAGCTTGCCGGCAGGGTAAACAACTGGCTCAAACAGCTTTCTTTCGCTCCTTTTCAACCGGACAATGAGGAGGAGATGCAAAAAGAAATAACGGAGGCTGAAACCACTCTTGTGGTGTTTGACGACGGTGCGGTCAACAACCCCGGGGGACTACTGAACCGGGTCCGGAAAAACAGTCCAACGACATTTTCAATAAGATTCACCGATAATATTACCGCCCGGGAAGGGTTAGACTGGGTTAACAGGGGAGGATTTGCCTGTTTTTCAAAAGAAGTGGCCGGTGAGACTTTTTTAAGTAAAGTCAAACCGCTGGCGGCAATACTTAAAAACAGGCAGTTTTTATTAAACACCCACAAATCACTGGGGCAGAAATTAAGACAAGAGAGCCAAACAATGGCAAAAAGAGCACGTTTTGACGGGTTGACCGGACTTGCGGACAAGAAACATTTCGAGCAAAAAGTCCGGAAACTAATAGCTCAATGCCGATCAACCGGCCAGCCGGCGGCACTGATTGTTTACGATATAGATTATTTTAAGAACTATAACGACACCCACGGTCATCCCCGGGGAGATAAAGTCCTGAAAAAACTGGCCGAAATAACCGAAAAGGAAAGCCGTGGAGATGATTTTGCCGGGCGAATAGGCGGGGAAGAATTCGGATTATTTTTACCCCGGGCTGATACTCTCAACGCCGTCCGGGTGGCCAGGCGACTCCAAAAAAAGATAAAGGAAACAAATTTTGAAGGTGAAGAAAAACAGCCGTCCGGCAAATTAACAATTAGCCAGGGAATAGCTGAAATGCCGGACCATGCAGAAAATTTCAAACGGCTCTACACTTTGGCCGACAGGGCCACCTACCAGGCAAAACGCCTGGGCCGAAACCGGATCATAAAAACTGTCCGAAAGGAGTTTTCCCTGGCGGAAAAAAATGAAGTAAAATACAGCTCGGTTTCGGTGGTAGGGGATTTTAACTCCTGGAAGACTCCCGGGGAAAACCTAGCAAGGGTATCTTCGAACCGCTGGGCGGCTGAACTTCCCCTCCCGGAAGGCAAACAGCGTTACGGATTTTACCTGGACAACAAAAAAATAATTCCCGACCCGGATTCCGGGAAAAAAGTCTCAGGTCCCCAGGGGCAAACAGTCACCGAGATAAAAATATAGACTACAGTCTATTGGCCTGTAAAACCGTTCCTGTTCTCATTCTCTTGTCAATTCCCTTGATACTAGCGGGGATTTCAGGTTAAGATACGGTCAAATAAAACATTAACTACCGCAAGGAGTGAGCTGATCATGAGTGAAATTTTAATCAAAAATATTGATACCCTGGTAACTGAAGTGGGAGAAAATCCCCGGCATGATGTTGATTTATATATCAGCGGCAACAGAATTGAAGCGATCGGGGATGAAATTGACGAAGCCAGGGATCCTGACCGGACTATTGACGGTTCTGATACCCTTTTTATGCCGGGACTGGTAAACACCCACCATCACTTCTACCAGACAATGAACCGGAACATACCGGCGGTCCAG
>CAZKRS010000167.1:0-3065 GCA_964555265.1 uncultured bacterium
AGTGCTACAAAAGAATCCAGCAGTTCCGAGGGCAGGTTATCAACGCAGTGATATCCCATATCCTCAAAGGCCTGAAGCGCCTGGCTTTTGCCTGCTCCTGATAAACCTGTAATTAAATAGAAGGGGAGTTTATTCATCAACTGAGCCCCGTTCGGGAGTGATTAAATTATCAGATATCCAGGTAACCGGGTTACTGTTGTTCTTCCTGTTTTTGAATGATCTCAATAATTTCTTCAACAGAACCTGCTTCCAGCAGCCTGCTGCGAAACTGGGTGTTTTTCAGCATACGGCTGATACGGGCCAGAGCCCGCACATGCAGGCCTGCTTCTCCCTGGGGAGAGAGGAGCAGAAAAATCAAACGGGCCGGTTTACCGTCCAGCGATTTGAAATCAACGCCCTGTTCAACCCGCCCGAAGGCAGCAACAAGACCATCAACAGCATCGGTTTTAGCGTGGGGAATCGCAACCCCGTTACCGATTCCCGTGCTCAGGATATCCTCCCGATCTTTCACCGCTTTCAGGGCTTCATCGGGATCTTCGACCTTACCGGCTTCGGCCAGCAGATCTACAAGTCCCTCAAAAACCTCATTACGATTTTTAACATCCATTTTAGCGGCGATTACTTCCGCGGGGAGCAGCCCCGAGACAGAAATTGAATCCGAACGTTCCAGAGTTGCCATACTAATATGCCTCCTGATTATTAGAACTTTACCTTACAGAATCAAAATCCACACCTCGTCCATGAGGCAGGTGATGGTATAAAAAATTACCCGAATATGCAAGCACTACCTGTTTGAATATTACGAAGCTGCTTCAATCAACCCGTAATTATTATCATCCCGCTGGTAAACTACGTTAATATCCTCGGTCACCTGGTTGGTAAACACGAAGAAATTAAAATTCATATTTTCCATCTGGAGAACGGCTTCCTCCACAGACATCGGCTTGGCGGTAAAAACGTCCCGTTTTATAATCTGGGGCTCACCGTCGTCTTCCTCATCATCCAGTTCGAAAATTTTAGAAGCAAGCTCGCGGTTTGGACCGTTAAGATCTTTTTTACGGTGGTCGGTTACCCGGTCGTGATAAGTCCTGAGCTGACGGGCAAGTTTATCCACCGCCCCGTCGACCGAAGCATACATATCGGGCGTGGTTGTGCGGCCTTCGAAAAACTCACCCATCCCTTTCAGCTGAATATCCGCCGTCTGCCGTTCATGTTCCACTTTCATTTTTATTATTGCCTGGATAACTTTATCCGGCTCATCGGAAAAATATTTCAGCAGCTTCGACACCCGTTTTTTAGCATACCGGCGCAAAGCATCCGTAAGCTCAATATTTTGTCCGACAAATTGAAAATCCATCTCCATTGTTTTGCCTCCTGTGTAAAGTTTCAGGTTTTAAGTTTTAAAATACGAAAAAAATGTAAATTGTTTGTCCAACTTCACCGACACAGACAATGATTTCTAAACCTGTGTTAATTATAACTTATCCGGCTGTTTTTTCAGTAACTCTTTTGCGTAAATTACGGGCGGGAATCTCCAGCTGTTTCCTGTATTTAGCCACAGTTCTCCGGCCAATTTTAATTCCTTTTTCTTCCAGTCTTTCTTTAATTTTACTGTCGCTCAGGGGGCTGGTTTTATCTTCACCCGCCACAATCTCGGCAATCATGGCTTTGACAGCAGTCGAGGAGATTTTTTCACCTCCTTCTTTTGATTTTATACCGCTGGAGAAGAAAAAACTCAACCTGTATAATCCCCGGGGAGTCTGGACACATTTGTTCTGCACAGCTCTGCTCACCGTCGACTCATGCCGGTCGATATCTTCGGCCACCTCTTTCAGCACCAGCGGTTTCAACTTTTTTATCCCCTGCTCAAAAAATTCACGCTGATGTTTAATAATGCTCTCCATCACCCTGTAAAGAGTCTGCTGGCGCTGGTATATACAATGGAGAATCCAGAGAGCCCCGCTCAATTTTTCTTTAACATATTCAACCTCCTCGGGATCGCCATTCTTCAGCATCTCCCGGTAACGGGAGTTTATCCGCAGCGGGGGAACAACATCTTCGTTGAGGAGGATAATATATTCACCGTTAACCTTCCTGATTTCCACATCCGGTGTCAGATACTGTTTGCTGGCCTCTCCAAAAGCCCGGCCGGGCCGGGGCTCCAGCTCATGGACAAGATCCGCAACCCGCTGAACAATTTCCGGAGTCGTGTTAACCTCCCGGGCAATCTTTTTAAAAGACCGTTTTTTAAGATCCTCCAGGTGTTCGGTGATTATAGTTTGAGCCGGGGCCGGAATTTTCGTGTCAATCTGGCGCAACTGAATCATCAGGACCTCTTCAAGCGAACGGCCCCCGACCCCGGGGGGATCAAACCCCTGGACAATTTCAAGAAGCCGGCGGGCTTTATCTTCGGGCAGGTCCTGGTCGGCGGCCAAATCTTCAATATCTTCCTGGAGGTAACCGTCAGAATCTATGGAGGATATTATTAATTCACAGAACTCTTTCTGTTCAGCAGTCAATTCCACCAGTTCAAGCTGGCGAAGTAAAGAATCGTGCAACGTCTCGTGGCGGGCGGCAAGGGCCCGTAATTGATTCTCGGGATGATCGCCGCCCCCGCCACCGTGGCTGAAATAATAGTAATCATCCCCCTCGTTAAGCAGTTCATCCCAATCTACCTGGTCGGCTATTTCATCGCCGACCTCCTCGACCTCCTTTTCGTCCGGGACAACTTTCTCGTCGGTGTTTTCTTTATACTCCAGCAATGGATTTTCTTCATACTTCTGGCGGGCCCAGCTGGCCAGCCTCTGGACGGGATACTGGAGCAGTTTTATCGCCTGTTGATGTTTTTGGGAGACAATTAACCGCTGGGACTGTTTCTGTTTTAACTGCTGGGCCTGGTTCTGCTCCAGTCGCATATCACTCATCAATTTTCACCACCCGCAGGCTGGTGGTAAGAGAAAGAAGAGCCCAGGTAGATTTCACGGGCCCGGGGATCTTCAACCAGGGTTTTAGAATCTCCGCTGACAAGTATACTGCCCTCGTTCATGATGTAGGAGCGGTCGGTT
>CAZKRS010000168.1:0-3027 GCA_964555265.1 uncultured bacterium
TTAAGATTGAAATGGAAAAAATACCGGATATTCTCAGCCGGCTGCGCCGTAAATTTAAAAATATCCCCCTGATTGGTTTCTCCGCCGACGAACAGAAAAATATTGAAAAGGCCCGGGATAAACTCGAGGAAAAAGGTCTTGACGCCATAGTATACAACTTTATCAACCAGCGTGAGGGAGGATTTGCAGCCCGTTATAATGAGGCTACTTTCATAACCGCCGGCAGCAAGCCTTTTGAAACCGGCCGGCTTGAAAAAAATGAACTTGCTCTTCAGCTCTGGCTGTGGTTGCTGGAAGAAAATATTTTGCCGGAGGGTGATTAGTAATGGATAAAGTTAAAGTTGAAACCAGTGGAAAAAATTATACCCAGAAGGTTACTGCTCGTTCCCATCGCTGGCTGGCTGATGAGCCGGAAGATTTAGGCGGTGCGGACAAGGGGCCAAATCCCTATGAACAGTTGCTGGGGGGGCTGGGAAGTTGCACGGTGACAACCGTTCAGATGTATGCCGAACGGAAAGACTGGCCCCTTAAAAAGGTGGAAGCTGTTCTTGAGCACAAAAAAGTACAGGCTCCCGGGGAGGGAGCAGATGATAAAATTTCCGAGATTAAAATTGATTTAAAACTGGCAGGAGATTTGGACGATAGCCAGAGAGAACGTCTGCATAAAATTGCAAACCGCTGCCCGGTCAAACGCACTCTCGAGGGCGAAATAAAAATAAAAGCAGACCGGGGCGATGCAGCGGTAGATTCTCAATAAAAATAAAAAAAGCGACTAACGAGGAATATAATGCCAAACAAAAACCAGCTTGTCGTTGAGTTGCGTGATTATATAACCGCTGAAATGAACATGGAGCCTCTCCGGTCCGGATCCGAAACTGATGATGATCAAGAGATTAACCAGGAGGAAACTATGGAAGAAAAAACCAGCCAGGAAGAACTTAAACAAACTGCGGAAGAGCTTACAGGTTGCCAGGAATGCCGGCTGGCGGAGAATCGTGCCCGGATTGTATTTGGCCAGGGGGATACGTCCGCCCGGGTTATGGTGGTCGGTGAAGCCCCCGGGGCCCGGGAGGACGAACAGGGACTTCCTTTTGTGGGTCCCTCCGGTAAACTTCTCCGGGGAGGATTTGAAAAGGTTGGCCTGGAGGAAGAAGATATTTATATAACAAATGTTGTAAAATGCCGTCCCCCGGATAACCGGGATCCGAAGACCGAAGAACTCAAGAGCTGCCGCCCGGTCCTTGACCGGCAGCTGGAGTTGATTGATCCGGAAGTTATACTGACCGTCGGTAATTTTGGACTGCGATATTTCCTGGGCGAGGATAAAAATATAACCTCCGCCCGGGGAGATGTTTATACCTGGGAAAACCGTCCTCTTGTTCCCACCTACCATCCCGGGTATATACTTCGCAATCGTACCCGGGCCGATTCTTTTGTCAGGGACCTTCAGCTGGCCGCCGACCAATTAAAATGAGCGAAAGCTCACCGGCAGCGGTGAAAGTCACATTTTTGCGCCGGAATATATCCCGCCCTTTTACATACCTTGCCGGTGAATATTCTGATCTACTCGGCAGTGCTGTTGTGGTTCCCCTCGGCAGCCGGTTGACGGTGGGGTTGGCGATTGAAGAGCTGGCGGAAGTTCCGCCGACCGGCTCGGATCTAAAACCTGTTGTCAGCAGAGTTAATGATCTAAAACCCCTCCCGGGCGACCTGGTTGGACTCGGACTCTGGATGAGCGATTATTATGCCGCCCCGGTTAACCGGGTTTTTGAAGCAATTATCCCCGCCCGGTATCTCCCCCGTCCTTATCGAAGCTGGCAGGTTGTGGATAGCGAGGAAATTAGGCGGATGGAGATTGACTCCGGGCTGAAAAAATTTTTGCAAGGAACCGACGGATTTGACATTTCAGAATTGAAAAATAAAGTGCCGGGTAAAATATCAACTGCGGTTGAAAATTTGGAACGGCTGGCCGCAGAAAATGCGGTAAAAGAGGAGGTAAAATTTGAGTCCCCGGATGTTGGTCGGCGCCGGCTTAATTATATCCAGCCGGCAGCACCGGCTAAAGAGCCCGGCAAACTCTCCCGGCGCCAGGAGGAGCTGCTTGGGGTAGTTCGTAAATATGACGGTTGTTTCCAGAGGGAGTTGCCGGAGAAGCTGCGTCGAACTTCCCTTCTGAAAAAACTGGAAGCCAGGGGGTTAATAAAAAAGTTCAAGAAAACCCTGCGCCGGCCGCCGTTGCCCCGGATAGATCCCGGGGTCCGGACCCGTCCGCCAGAGCTTACAGTCGAACAAAAAAAGATTATCAGCGCCGTGGGACCGGACGATCCGGAAGGTTTTGAAACCCATCTTATCCACGGGGTAACCGGCAGCGGAAAGACAGAAGTATATTTTCGACTGGTGGAAAAAACGCTGGAGCAGGGAAAATCAGCTCTTGTTCTTGTTCCTGAAATTACCCTGGCTGTTTTTCTGCTGGAGAGATTCAGGGCCCGGTTCGGCGAAGACCTGGCCCTCCTGCACAGTGAACTGTCGGCGGGCCAGCGCCGGGATGAATGGAAAAGGATCCAGGATGGTGAAGCCCGTGTTGTCCTGGGCGTGCAATCGGCGGTGTTTGCTCCCCTGGAAAACCTGGGACTGGTAGTTGTTGATGAGGAACACGACAGTTCCTACAAATCCGGACAAACTCCCCGTTATAATGCCCGGGATGCGGCTGTTATGAGGGCTAAAATTGCGGATATTCCCGTGGTCCTGGGCAGCGCCACCCCCAGCGTGGAATCCTATACTAACTCTGTACGGGGCAGATACAAAAAACACCGGATGGTTACCAGACCCGGCGGCGGTGAGCTGCCCGAGGTGCTGGTTGAGGATCTGCGTTCTTCTACCGGTTTGCTTACAAAATCGCTGCAAAGATACACCGGGGAAGCACTGGAGAAAGATAACAGGGCAATCTGGTTTTTAAACCGGCGCGGTTACAGCAATTTTGTTCTCTGCACAAGCTGCGGGGAGACGGTTGATTGCAATAGTTGCAGT
>CAZKRS010000169.1:0-2841 GCA_964555265.1 uncultured bacterium
ACCGGCGAGCCGGCGCCGGGGGAGCAGGCTGAAGCCCCGGGGCTGCGCAGCATGATAAAACGTGATCATGACGATGAAGAACATTATTTTTTCAGCCATCAACTGGAAGATTTCCGCGGTGACGGGCGGTTAAAAACACCGGCTTATGAATTTGAACTGCAGCTTACGTCTCATTTGCCGGCCGACACTGTTTATCTCTGGTATGATACTCAGACCACGCCCGGCGGTTTTAACGAAGAGTCCGGGGAGTCGGTGCCGGCGGAGAGTGTTAGTTATGATGAATCCGAACGTATACTTACCGGAGAGGTATCCCCCGAATCTATTGGCCGGGGCGATGAAGTGCGGTTTGGAATTTCATTTCTTCCCGATCCCGACCGCCCCCGGGCTCTTGATGAGGTTTATCTTGACCGGGACGGACGGGGCTACAGGTTTGAACTTGATGATCTTCCCCCGCCGGGCCCCGGAAATTTCAGACTTCGTGAAATTTACCGCGACGGGGTGCTGATGAGCTGGTCGGCGGTTGATTATCCCGCTGACGATTTCAGTTCTTATCGAATTTATTACGATACCGGAACCGTGGGGGTTCATTCAAATTATTTTGATCGTCGGGATTCAAGCCGTCTTTCCCGTCCTTCCACCAGCATGACAATGATTCCCCTGCCTGCGGATAAAAATGATACCTGGAACTTGCGGATTGGCACGGTAAACAGGTTTGGTGCCGGGAATGAATTTGTCGATGAAACGGCCGGGGTGGAGATTTTCTCGGATACGGTGGAAGTTTTACGGTTGCCGCCGGTTACCGTGGAAGAATTACAAACTTCCCCGCAGCAGCTTACAGAATTTGACGGTTCCGAACCCCAGCCGGCCGATACCGTTGATGTGCAGGTTAGTTTTGACAGTGAAGTTGAAGCCCCCCTGGTGGCCTGGAATGTTGACCAGCCGGAAACGGTCCCCGCTGCCGGTAAACCGGGAACTGATACGGCGGAACTTGAACAGGTTGATACCCGTGAATACGAAGGTGAGATCCCGCCGGCCGAAGATTCTCAGCTTGTCCAGTTTGTTTTTGAAGCCGAGGAGTCAGAAATATTTTTGGGACGTGACGCTTATGCATATTGCGTTGATGCGGAAGCCACGCCGCCGGTTTCTGATTTCCAGGCTGACACGATCAGCAAAGAAGTGGTCGGCAAACCAATAACGGATATCCTCGTCCGCTGGTCGGAACTTCCCGAGGAAACGGATGATTTCCAGGAGTATCGGATTGTCTATTCGCCTGGAGATACGGTTTCAGTGGAGTCGGATTATGTTGGTCCCGGAGATAATTCCCGTCTTTCCCGCCGGTCGACCACAATGACGGCAGTCGATGGGCTGGAGGATCAAAAAGAGTATACATTTGGAATTTACTGGCTGGATCACGTGGGAAATAAGAGTTTACTTTCGGATACGGAAACCATTATAACCGAGGATGCTTCCGAAGTTGACGATCCAGCTTTTGACGGCAAATACTGGGCTCATGATCTTGATGGAAGCGAATATCTGCGCCCGGCTGATATAAAAATTATTTTTGACTTTGTTGACGAACCTTCCGATCCGGAAGATGTCTGGCTTCACTATAACATTGGCGGCGACCCCGAGGAGGAGACCGATGGGGTTCTTAAGATGGAACAACACGGGGAAAAACCTTACCGCTTCACAACCACGATTCCCGAGTCCGACCAGATGACTGATGGGACGATGGTCTCCTATTTCGTTCAACACTCGCGCTGGCGCTATACCCATGATGACGGCCAGCATTTTCAATTTCTGATCGATGAGCATCCCCCGGCGGAGGTCGGCGGGTTTGATATCAGTGACGGCGGGGATTATGTTTATGTTTCCTGGAGTGAAATAGATGATGATGAGAGTTTTGAACAGTATAAAATTCGCTATCGCCGTTTTGACGAGGAAGAATGGAATTATTTCGACAGTTCCGATAACTCTCGCCTGGGGCGCAGGTCAACAACCCTGACGGCGATTGAAGATCTTGACCCGGAGGCCAGTTACTTGTTTAACATGACAGTGGAGGACGACCGGCTTGGAAGGACTAATTATCTATCCGGCGACCGGGCCGTCTTGCGGGAAGATGCCGGTGACCCTTATCTTACAGCGACTTCTGATAATTTTTTAACCCTTACTGCCGGGGAAAAAGAAGAAATTTCACTGGAGTTGAGGGATCATTTTGATGATTCCTGGTTTGACCAAGAATTAGAAATTTATGCCCTGAGCGAAGAAATTAAGTTAAATGGGGCCCGGGAAATTACTAAGACTACGGACCGCCAGGGAAAGATAAAGCTCTCCCTGGCCCCTGATAATGCCGCTCCAGGTTATTACCGGGTAAACACGGTTTATGAAAA
Source organism: uncultured bacterium (assembly GCA_964555265.1). Lineage (GTDB taxonomy): Bacteria > T1Sed10-126 > T1Sed10-126 > T1Sed10-126 > T1Sed10-126 > CAZKRS01. The sequence goes on from CAZKRS010000169.1 coordinate 2,391, forward strand.
CAATAACTATACACTTAAAGAAACTTTTACCATCAGAATTCTTGACGAAGAAGAAACCGCAGCAGGCAAAAAAGTGGTTCCTTTCGAGTGAAAAATTGTAACCGTTTAGCGGCCCCGGGGGGTTGTGGGATTGGATGTCATTGCGGCCTCCGATCCGCAATCTAATATTCGTTATTCTCGGTTAGCGTTCAACATCTCAACCGGGACGACTAAAAGCCCAAAATGACTCCCGGTCGTCATTGTTCGGAACGAATAACGTCCCAAGGCTCCACCGGACAATCAAGTGGCTCCAGAACGTCATTGTCCGGCTTGACCGGACAATCCAGTGGCTTACGGTCGTCATTGTCCGGCTTGACCGGACAATCCAGTGGCTTTGCCGTTGACCTTAGACCTATTAAATTCAAAGCCGCTGGATTCCCGTTTCCACGGGAATGACGGTCAAGACCTCGCG
>CAZKRS010000170.1:0-2818 GCA_964555265.1 uncultured bacterium
ATCTTGCGGATAATATTTTAAAACAGCTTGAAGACATTAACCGCCGCGGGACCACCCTGCTGGTGGCCACCCATGATTACCGTATTGTTGAAAAAACGGATCACCCCTGTATTGTTCTGAAAGACGGCAAGCTGGTCGAGGGGCCAACACGGACCCCGGACCAGCTTAGACCCTACGCTCGCTCTGTTTCCGGGGAGACCGACTGAAAATGTCAATTAATAGTTATCTTCTTCGATTTTCCTGGAAAAATCTGACTGAAAACCGGCTTATGAACACCGTGGCCCTGGGGACGGTTGTAATGGCTTTGCTGATTATGGGCGGAGTTCTGCTGGTCCAGCAGAACGTCTCGATTTTAATCCAGCGTATGCAGGCGGATGCTCCGGTTGTTGTTTTCCTTGAGGATAAAGTTATAGAAGAAGAAAGACGGGATATTCAGGCCCAGCTCATATCCCGCTCGGAAATTAGTGGAGTGAGTTTTCGTTCCGCCGATGAAGCCCTGAAACGGTTCAGAGAAATGCTGGGAGCTGACGCTGAACTGCTGGAAGGGTTAACCCGGAACCCGTTTCCCGCTTCTTTTCACCTGGAGCTGGAACCGGGAGCACTGACTGAAATTGAAAATTTGGCTGCCGATATTTCCGGCTGGGAAGGAGTGGAAGGTATTGATTACGGCCAGGATATTATTCAACGCCTCCAGGGGCTTGGTCAGGTTGTCCAGGTGGTTATGGGAGTTGTGGGAGTTATTATTTGCCTGGTTGCGGTTTTTGTTATTTTTAATACCATTCAGCTTTCCGTGATGTCCCGGGGAACTGAAATTGAGATACTAAAACTTGTTGGTGCCACCCGCTGGTTTATCGGGTTCCCGTTCATAGTTGGTGGGGTTGTCCACGGTTTGCTGGGCAGTTTACTCGGGCTGGGACTACTTTGGGTATTATACTGGATAACCGAAACCCGGCTGGCCGCCCTCCCGTTTCTTACGGCTCAATTTTATTTTCTCACCTACTGGCGGTTTGGTTTGATAGTTTTTCTTGGCGTATTGCTGGGGGTGATTGGCAGTGTTACAGCGATTTACCGGACAGTTAAAGACATGTAAATTATTTCTGTTTATTGTAATTCTTATTTTTCTGACGACATCCATAAATCTTTTTGCAAACGAAGATATCCGGGGCCGGCTTGAGGAATTACACGCAAGGTTTGATGAATACCAGGACGAACTTGAACAGACCGGTGAAGAATATCAACAAACCCGGCAACAACTCGAGGAAGCCCGGGAGCAGGAAGATTCAATTCTTTCCCTGCTGGAACGGTATGAACAGCAAATAAATACCACCCGCCGTCGATTGCAGAATCTCCGCCGACGGGAGGAAGAAGCCCGCAGCCGTCTGCAAGAAGCGGAACAGGAAATGAACGAACTTGAAAAACTTCTTTCGGAAAGAGAAGAGCTGTTGCTGAACAGATTGCGGGGAATTTATAAACAGGGCGAAATGAACCGGGTTGAACTGGTTCTCGGTTCGGAGTCGCTGGATGAACTTGTAGTTCGTTCCCGGTATTTTCGGGAGGTTATAAGCCATGACCGGGAAATAATTGAAACCTACCGGCAGACGCGGGAAGAATTAATAGAACTGCGGGAAGAAAGAAGTGAAATTCTCCAGGAACGGCAACAACTGCGCCGTAATACCCGGCAGACGCTATCTGAACTTGAAGAAACCCGCCAGCGCCGCCAGGAAGCCCTGGATGATCTGCAGGAACGAAAAGAGTTTTATGAACAGCGGGCCCGGGAACTTGAAAATCAGCAGCAGGAGCTTCGAAATGTGGTCCTTGAACTACAGTCGGAAAAAGAAACTACGGAAGCAAGACTTGAACGTTTAACAGATCAGTTCGGAACCCGGAAAGGCGAATTGCACTGGCCGGTGAACAGCCAGGAAATTCATAGATCTTTCGGAACTATTGAGGAGGATGGGTTCACTGTAAATAACGATGGAATAGATATTAAAGTTGAGGAGGAGAGTCCGGTGGAAGCCGTCGCCCCGGGCGAAGTGGCTTTCGCCCGTCCTTACCGGGGAATGGGTAAGGTTGTAATTATTCAGCACGGTGATGCTTATACCACTCTTTATGGCTCACTGGTTGAACTGGCTGTGGAAAGAGGAGATGAAATTAAAGAAGGAGCCCTGATAGGCCGGGCGGGCCAGACAGCCGGTATGGATGTCCCGCGGCTTTATTTCCAGCTTTTCCATGGCCGCCGGATTCTAAATCCTGAAGAATGGCTTGAATGAAACGAAAACTTTATCTGCTAACCCCTCCCGGCGGAAATTTCCTGGCTGAACTGCCTTCAATTTTAGATGCCGGCGTTGACTGGCTGCAATACAGGCGTGAAAATCTTACCGATCGAGCCAAATTAGAAGAGTTACGCCAGGTAAAACGGATAGTATCCTCCCGCTCAACAAAACTGTTCGTTAACGATCGCCCGGATCTTGCCCTTGCCGTGGAGGCTGACGGGGTCCATCTTGGCGAAGATGATCTGCCCCCCGGGGCTGTAAAAAAACAGTGGCCTGATCTTACGGTGGGGACCACCTGCAGGGCGTATAAAAAACTTCCCCGCAAAGCAGATTACTACAGTGTGGGTCCCGTTTTTACCCCATTTTCCAAAAAACTCGATCTTGACACCTGCGGCTGGCAGGGAGTCGAAAAGGTTATTGAATCGACTCCAAAACCGGTTTTCGCAATCGGTGGTTTGACAGAAGAACGACTGAAAGATATACCTTCCGGTCTGGCCGGAATAGCAGTGATAAAAACTGTCTGGTCCGCCTCTTCCCCCCCCGCT
>CAZKRS010000171.1:0-2780 GCA_964555265.1 uncultured bacterium
ATAAGCCTGACCTGTATTTTTTGTTTAATTTGATTAAAAGTATGGGCTAAATCACCTATCTCATCTCCCCGGGAGATTTCGAGCGGACTGAACCAGTACCCTTCAGCAAGCGTTTTCATGGCCCGTTTTATCCGGTCAATCGGGGTATGTATACTGCGGGCAAACCGTACTGCAAAAAAGACCAGGATCAAAGTTGATATAGCCAGGAAAACAAGAAGGGACCGCAGAAGCTCGCGGGGAAGATAATCCACCGACCGGCGGGGTCGAACAACAATAATATTCCAGCTGTGGGCACCATAGCGCCCGGCAAGCCACAGACCTTTAGAAACCCAGACGGCTTCGCCGATAGCCGGAAACTCAAAATTTCCCGCAGCAAGCCCATCTTCCGGTATTTTCTCCCAAAATTTCTCCGGCAAATTCATCCCTTCCAGGTGATCGGCGGAAGCAGCAAGAACACGGCCCCGGTCCAGAACCAGCACGGCATCCCGGCTGCCAAAATAACGGCCCCGGATTACCTCCCAGAGTTCTTCCGGTTCAAACTCACCGGCCAGGTATGAACTACCGGGGGTTTTTACGACCATCTCCAGCCTGGTGGTTTCCCGGCGCAGGTAGGGCGCTGTCAGGACCGGGTTACCGCCGGCGAGCCATTCAACCTGTCTGTCGGTAATTGAACCCCGCAGTTCTTCTTTCAGCCGGTTTTCTTCAATCAACCTTATTCGAGCAAAAAAACCGTCGCCCTCTATTTCTTCCCCCGGGCGACGGGCCAGTTCTTTCAGCCGGTATTCCCCTTCTTTTAAGGTCTGGAAAAGCCGTCCGGACGAGAGTTGGGCATAATCTTCCAGCGTTGATAAAGTTTGCTGTTCAATCAGGTGGCTGGATTGATAGAACATTGCAAACGCAAACAAAGCCAGGGGCAGAAAACCGGCAATCAGAAAGAAAAATACAATCCGCCGGCCCAGCAAAGTGGAAAAAATAGAATCATCAATTTTATCAAACATCAATAATCAGTCGCTTTCCCGATAAACTGGCCGTCATTGGCTACAATAACGTCATCCCGGGAGGAAGAAGCGTGCAGATCCGAACTCCACTGGCCGTCGGGGCCGGGACTGAAAATATCGTAATGAGAGTTTATTGGAATGGTTGGGCCATCTTTTCTAATTTCGCCCGAACCAACCAGGTCGTGATTATTATAGACATATTCATTATCCCAGGGATCAACCGGAGCAGAGCTATAGTCCAGGTCCTGCCATGAGCCGGGATATTGACCCTGGCGGATATAATACCGAAGAACCTCCTGGTGGAAGCTTTCAAGGTCCAGCTGAGCCCGGCGATAGCGAGCCCGCTCCAGGAAACTAACCGCCTGGACAGTTCCCACGGCGGCAAGTATTCCGATTATTCCCACCACACAGAGAAGCTCAACCAGGGTAAAGCCCGCCCTGTTTTCAACCATCCGCTGTCTTGTCATCCTCAAAAAACCAGGCCTGCAGGGAACCGGGCGGTTCAGTTCTGTTTTGAGAATCTTCAAAAACCCAGTTTAAAATCCAGATTAGGGCATTCTTTTTCACCGGTTTTGTAAACAGGGCCCGGGCTCCGGACTGGCGGGCCCGCTGCAGGGTTGCCTGATCGCCGTAAGCAGTAATATAAACTATATCTATTTTATCATTATAGTTTTCCTTAATTTTTTGAGTGGCCTCAATACCGTCCATGTCACCGATAAGCTGGATATCCATCAAAATTAAAGCCGGGTTGTAATGTTCCACTTTTTCAAGCGCTTCCTCTGCGGTTGCACTGACAGCCGGAACATTATACCCTTCCGCCTCAACAAGCATCTTAATATGCTCGCCAATAACAGTTGCATCTTCCACAATCAGAATATTTTTATCAGACATCATAATCTCCCGTCTGAAACAATTGTGCTGGGATACCAAAAAATTCCCGCCTACTATAATTTTATCCTACCCATCTGAATATACAATAGCAAAAACAGGAGATTAAAGATCTGCCGGATCAAACTCCCGGAGTCGATTTTCCACCCGGGTGATAATCTCCTGTTCATTGAAGGTAAAGACCTCTCTATTTTTCATCAGCCAGCGGCCGGCAACCATGGTATGCTTCACATCGCTACAATTCATGGAGTAAATAATCAGGGACAGCGGATTATAAACAGGCCGGAGTCTAACCCGGTTAAAATCAATAACAGCCAAATCGGCGGCCAAACCCTCGGCTAGGCGGCCTATTTTATCCCCCAGCTGCAGCGAGCGGGCGGCCCCGGTTGTAGCCATTTCGAAAACTTTTTCAGCCGGCAGAACCCGGGGATCCCGGCTGGCAACTTTCTGCAGGCAGGCGGCCGAGCGCATTTCCCCGAACATATCCTGGTCGTTGTTGCTGGCCTGGCTGTCAGTCCCCAGGGCCACGGTCATCCCGGCTTTCAGCGCCCGATCCACGGGAGCCACACCGGCACCTATTTTCATGTTGCACTCGGGATTATGGGAAAGTTTTACGGAACGTTCAGCCAGTAAATTCAACTCGTCGTTATTCAGAAAAACCCCGTGAACGGCAAGCAAATTCCGATCAAGCAGTTCATGGCGGTGCAGAATTTCGACGGGCCGGCAGCCAAAACGTTCCCGGCATATTTTTATTTCCCCGGCGGTCTCCGCCAGGTGAATACTGGTCAACGGATCGTACCTATCTTTAACTTCATTTTTAAACCAGTCAAAAATTTCCTCGCTGGAGGAATAAGGGGCATGAAGTGCGGCGGCCCTTTCTACCAGACCATTATC
>CAZKRS010000172.1:0-2776 GCA_964555265.1 uncultured bacterium
GAGAGAAATTCATAAATGTGGAGGTTAGCGGTGGTATAGCCGGTTATCCCCACGACGGCGAAAGCGCAAAAAAAATATCAAAAAAAGCGCGCCTGGCCCTCTATGAAGCTAAAAAAACCGGAAAAAATAAGATTGTCACCACTGAAAACCTGGAAGGAGATTAACTAACTATATCTTCTCCACCGTCACAGCGAAGAACATTTCCCGTCACAAACCTCGCCCCGTCATTAACCAGCAAAGATATGAAATCAGCCACATCTTCAGGAGTTGTCAGCCTGTCCGAAGGGTTACGACGCTTGGCCTCGGCAATCATATTGTCGTTACCGGGAATTTTACGAAGAGCCGGAGTATCGGTCACTCCCGCCTGGATGGCGTTGGCAGTTATTTCTTGATCGGCAAGCTCATAAGCAAGCTGCCTTATATGAGCCTCCAGTGCTGCCTTGGCCGCTGATACCGGACCATAATGAGGCCAGGCCGTATGGGCTCCGGCAGAGGTCATTGCAAAAATCCTCCCCCCCGCTTCCATAAGTCCCCTGTTGATGAGTTCCTGCGTCCAGTAAACAAGCGTGTGGGCCATTACATCAAGCGTCATTTCCATCTGTTTCTGATCTACAAGCTCATCTTCCTCGCCAATATATTTTTTTAATGAACCAAACGCCAGCGAATGCATAAGCACCTTGACCGTCTCCCCGTCTCTCATCTCCTCCTCAAGAGTATCCATAACCTTCGTTAAGGTCCGGTCGCTGGCTGCATTCCGGTTAAAAAATTGCACCTGCACCCCGTTGGCTTCCAGTTCCTCTATTAATTCTTCAACTCGATCCATATCTGATTTACGATCAAAATGAACGCCGGCAATATTCATCCCCCGGTCGGCTAAAACCCTCGCCGCGGCCGCTCCAAATCCACTGGAACCCCCCATTATTAAAGCCCACTGGTTTTCAATGTCTGCCATCTTTATTCCTCCGATGCTTTTTTTTAAAATTTATAGTTTCAAAATCTTATAACCAATAATTGTATATTTCAAACTAAAAAAATAAACAATAAAACCTCTAAATCAACAATTTAATCCCTATTTGCCGTTATATCCACCGTTTTATCCCTTAATTCAGCCAGGGTTTTAACATCAACCTCCCGGTGTTTCAGTCCAAGTTCTTTGAGAACCACTTTCTGCTGGCGGGACGCAGGCCCCGGCAGCAATACCCGGCCCACACCGTTGCGCTGGAGAATACTCATTGCCATCCCAAAACGGCCCTTATCCATTTTCAGTGCAGGATTGAGTATAAATTTCTCAGAGATTATCTCCCCCTCCTCATCAAAAATAAATATGGCCAGGTAACGACCTTCCCCCGGTTCACCGGCCAGTTTATCCAGGGTTTCATCCACTGCAAATCCTATCGCCCTGGTTCCCGTTTCCTGCTTGTAAAACACTTCCGGAGAACCAAGCTTATCAATCTGGGCCAGATTTTTTTCAACAGCTTCTTTAACTTCGGTCTGCTCCTCTTCAGTTAGATCTTCTTCAACTTTGGCCTGGACAACAACTGTTCCCGCCATCACTAAAACACCTCGCTATCCTTTCCTAACCCGGATTCTATTTATCTGAAACTTTCGGCAGATAATTCGTGATTATATTATCCAAATTCTGTCTCCGCAACGGCAACCACCCGGCCTCGACGTCTCCAGACAGCTTTCGACCACCAGGGTTTGTCCCCGGACCAGGTAAATTTAACCTCTACATCCTCCGGTTCATAAATTAAAGTATAAATTAAATTATCATCTTCCCGTTCCACCCGCTGATATAACCAATCACCCGGCCGGGCACTGGAACGGTGAAAATTAAACCTCCGGCTACCTTCAGGCTGCTTCCGATCCGGGTGATACCAGACTACCGGCGGATGATCCGCGGGAGATAAATAAAAAAACGGCCCCTCACGCAGGACAGTGGAATAAATATGTTCCAGTTTATAAACGTCTTCTTTTTTTTCCACCAGCCGGTATATCCCCTCGAACTCGCCCGAAAATATGCCTTTCAACAGATAAGTGTCTTCACCGTCTGTTTTATAAATATGATCTTTTCCCCGGTTTTTCGCACTGGCCGCACTGTAATCCCAGCCGGCCCTAACCGGTGTATCTTCCCGGATTTCCGGATTTTTAAACCGGCCGGACCAGAACTTTACTTCAACCGACCAGTTTAATTTCTCCCCCGCTGACGGCTGGCGAATATCCTTCCTGGCAGCCGGCCATAAACCGCACCCGGCTGCCAGCATCAACCCTGCCAATAACAGATAACTAATCTTTTTCATAACTATGATTCCCACGCTCTATAATCAAATAAATACAAAAATTGTGGAAATGAAAGTTTAACATAGGTAAGAAAATTTATGGCAGAAAAACAGGCCGTGGCCGAAAAATTGTGTAAAAAACTCTTGCTCTCATTCTTTTTGCAAACGAAACTTCCCTACAGCAATCCACCGCCGCCACCAAGAGCCTGCTGGAGGCTGGACTGCTGCTGGTTCAAATCGGCCATCATACTTTCCATATGCATGAACTGGGACTCAAGATGATCACGCCGGCGCTCCACCCGCTCCATCTGCCGGTCTATTCGATCCTCCAGGTTGAGAATCCGATCGTCAAACCCCTCAATTCTTGTCTGCAATAACCCGTCGGTCGAGTCGGTCATCCCTTCCAGGTAGGACTCAAGGGTGGTGGCTATCCCGTCCTGGGCGGCCCCTTCCTCCGTGTCGGCGGTAAACAGCGCCTGGACCTCATCGGGGTTCTC
>CAZKRS010000173.1:0-2763 GCA_964555265.1 uncultured bacterium
AAAACTTTCCTTTACCCGTTTTACACAGGATAAAATCTTCTGAGCCACCACCAGGGGCTCCTTCACCTCTTCCAGTTCCCCGAGACAGTAATCACAGGCTTCGCAGTCATCTTTCTGAAGCTGCTGGCCGAAATAATCGGCTATAAAACTGTGCCGGCAGAGCGGTTCATAGCAAAATCGATAAACCTGGCTTAATTTTTTCATCATCACCTCCCGGTGCTCCGATTCTTTCAGAATATGTTTCCAGGTAAAATAATCATCCCCGCCAAAAAACAGAACACACTCGGAAGGTTCCCCGTCTCTGCCCGCCCGGCCCGTTTCCTGCTGGTAGTGTTCCATGGTCTTGGGCATTGCCGCATGGATTATGAACCTGATATTTGCCCGGTCGATTCCCATCCCGAAAGCTACTGTAGCAACAATTATATCGGCCGCTTCCTCCTGGAAAAGTTTCTGGTTATGCCGTCGCTCCTCGTCGCTCATTCCAGCGTGATACGGTAAAGTTTCAAAACCGTCATCATTTAACCGCCCGGAAATTCTATCCACATCTTTACGGCGCAGACAGTAAATAATGCCCGCTTCATCCTCATGACGATTGAGGATATTTTTAATCTGGCGGTTAATATCGGTTCGCGGCTTGACCCGGTAGGTGAGGTTATCCCGATCTACCTCCCCCACCGTCTTCAGCGGATTGTCCAGCAGGAGTTGCCGGCAGATATCTGCCTGAACTTCGGGCGTGGCGGTGGCCGTAAAAGCATGGACGGGAGTGTTGGGGAACTGTTTTTTCAGCCGGTCAAGCTGGCGGTAGGAGGACCGAAAATCATGCCCCCACTGGCTTATACAGTGGGCTTCATCAATCACAAAATAAGCCGGATTAATCTCCTTTAACCGCTCGAGACTCCTGTTTAGATCCAGACGTTCCGGCGCAATATACAAAAGATCCAGTCCTCCGTTCTCCAGTTCCAGCCAGGTAACCTGACGCGCCTGGGGGGGCAGGGTAGAATTGATAAAAGCGGCGTCTATACCCATTCCCCGCAGTCCCTGCACCTGGTCCTGCATCAGGGAAATAAGCGGCGAGATCACCACGGCCGGTGAATCCTTAACCAGCACCGGCAGCTGGTAACAGAGCGATTTTCCACCCCCGGTGGAAATGACCGTCAGTGAATCCCTCCCCTCCATCACCACTTTCAGCACCTGCTTCTGGAAAGAATGAAACTCATCATACCCCCAGTATTTTTTAAGAACTGACTTCAGTTTTAGCTCATTTTTTAACCCCTGCTCTTTCATCAGAACACCTCATCCAATGATATTTAATTTTCTCGCCTGACTCGCCGCTTAAACTTTCTTTAGCTTTCTGCCCGCCCCCCCTTTTTCAATCTCCATTCTCATAATTTGCTCATCTATAATAATCAAACAAATAATGAAATCCAAAATATACTCCCGAAAAAGCCCGGTCATCCCGGTTGATATTAGTCAGCCAGTCCACCTGGTAAATCATCCGGTCCATCTTCACGGCGGCGCCGGCCCCAAAAACCAGGTCTGTCTCACTGGCTTTCATAGTCGTAGTTCCGGAGTCCCGGACCGTCTGCACATCACCAAAAACCGGCCCCCCAATACCGTAAATCCAGGCCGGAGTTCCTGTGGTTCTTTCCAGTGGAAGCGCGGGCTTGACCAGAATTGAAAGCCGGTGGTCCAACTCCAGGTCAACCTTCTCGTTTTGACCATCAAATTCAAACCTGTAGCGATTGATCGTTTCGGGAGCAAGGCGAACCTCAAGCCCAAAATAATCCCACATCAGTCCCCCGGTCAGCTGAAAACCATCCGAACTGGAGCGATCCGAAATCTCCGAATACTTTTCATATTCCAGCAATAGAGGCCCACCACCGAAATAGGAAAAACGCGGCTCGGGCCTTCTTAACCGCCGGGCGCCCGCCTCATCAGCGATAATCAAGATTAATAAAAAAAATACCAGGGTTGCAACCAGTAAATTAAATTTCATAATTGACCACAAGCCTCAACCAAAAAAATTCCTATTTCCCCTTCATATTTTATCATCTTAACCCGAAAAAATTACTTCACTATTTTCTTAATATGAGAAGTTTTGGATCCTGTGATAAAATTATTGTTTATCTTCAATTATCCAAACATATTTTTCAAGGGATAAACTATCATGGACGGAGAATTTACCGAAGAAAACGGTTCTTTAACCGGGGGGCCCGTTGTTCCCATGATCATGCGCCTGACTCTGCCCATGGTCCTGGGGATCGGCGGACTGGTTGTCTTTCAGTTGGCCGATACTTTTTTTATTGGCCGCCTGGGGACCGGCCCTCTGGCCGCGATAAGTTACACTTTCCCGGTCATATTTTTTATAACCAGCATAACCCTCGGCCTGGGGATGGGGGCTTCAGCCGTAATTTCCCGGGCCATCGGCTCCGGCAACCATAATCGCGTCCGCATCCTTACCACCCACAGCCTCCTGCTTGGTCTGCTCATTGTCGCCGTGTTTGCAATCGCGGGCCTGTTGACCGTAAAACCTCTCTTCAGACTCCTGGGAGCCCCGCCGGCGATTGTTGAACTGATAGCAAGTTATATGAATATCTGGTATTTGGGCATGATTTTCGTTGTCGTCCCGATGATCGGTAACCACGCCATCCGGGCCACCGGTGATACCTTCACCCCGGGTGTAATTCTTGTGATTGCTGCCATCACAAATATTATCCTCGATCCTTTGCTTATCTTCGGAATCGGTCCTTTTCCCCGGCTGGG
>CAZKRS010000174.1:0-2695 GCA_964555265.1 uncultured bacterium
GGTAACTTGGGCTGGGCAGGCCCCTGGGGAAAAGACGGTTTCGGGGTTGATATTAAATATATAGATTACGGTTCCCTGACCAGGACCACGCTCGACGAAAACTACTCTATAACCGAAAAAGGAAGCTTCGGCGCCGCCGAACTCGCCGGGGGCCTCTTCTACGGCAGCACTCTCTACCGGCATCCACGTTACCGGATAAACTGGGGCTGGGGTGGACGTTTCATTCACTCCCGGATTGAAAATTCAGCTTATGCGCTCGGACTTACCGGTGGACTGCAGCTTATCTCCGGCGATGAGAACCTGAAAGCAGGCGCTGTCGTTCGCAACCTCGGTTCCCAGCTAAACTACCAGGACCGAAAAACTGCCAGCTCCATCCCCACCGATTACCGGTTGGGAGTAGCTTACAGGTTATATACATCTCCGGACGGCAGCAGCAAACTGTGGGGACACTATGAACTGGATTTCCGGCAGGCCGGGCGCAACGATTTGAGTTACTCCGCCGGTGCTGAATATACCTACCGCGAAATCCTGAGCCTGCGGGGAGGTTATAACGACCGGCACGAAATTGATAGCGGGTTTTCCGCCGGCCTGGGCGTAAAACATCATAATTTGTCGGTTGACTATGCCTTTGTCCCTTACGGTGAATTCGGAACCAGCCACCGGCTTGCCCTGAAAATTGATATTTAGAACCTTTTTAGATAAAATTTAATGTTGTTTTAACCTCTATAAAATTTTTCTGTGAATGGGTAATACTTATGGATCATGAAAAAGTTTTTGCGGACCAGGCCGCAACCTCCTATCCCAAGCCGGAAACTGTCTACGAGGCAGTCGATAAGTTCTCCCGCCGGACAGGAATCGGCGGCGGCCGGGGAAATTATGCTGAAACCCGCAAAACAGATAAACTTTTTAAAGAAACCCGGCGGTTGATCGGCGATTTAATTAAAGCTCCCGCCCGAAACGTGGTTTTTACAGCCGGAACAACCGAATCCTCCAACACCCTCATCCGGGGCCTGCTGGAGGCGGGCGACCACGTCATTATCTCTCCCTTCGAACACAACGCAGTTCTACGGCCTTTAAATTACCTTGCCGACAAAAAAAATATCGAAGTCACGCAGCTATCAGGAACGATAAAAGACGGTATAAATCCGGGCCAGGTTGCTGAAGAGCTGCGGGATGAAACCCGGCTTTGTATCATAAATCAAATCACTAACGCCAACGGTATTATCCAGCCGGTTGAAGAAATAGGTGAAATACTATCCAAACATGAAAACAGTTTCTTTTTGGTTGACGCCGCCCAGTCCGCCGGAACCTATCCGATTAACGTCCCCCGGGATAATATAGATGCCCTTATCTTCTCCGGACATAAAGGTCTTCTCGGTCCCACCGGAACCGGCGGTTTTTATATCAACGACCGGATGCTGGGGGAGGTTGTTCCCCTCAAATTTGGCGGCACCGGCCGCAACGGAGGAACAAAAAAATATTCGGACGATCTCCCCCATAAATTTGAAGTAGGGACCCAGAATTCCTGGGGGATCGCCGGGCTGCGGGCCGGTCTGGAATATATACACGAACGGGGGGTTAAAAATATAGAAGCTCATATTGACGATTTGACCCTCCTGGCCCGGGACAATCTGGAACAAATAGCTTCAATTACCACCTACTTCCCCCGGCCGAACCTCCACCACGGGGTCCTTGCTTTCCGGTTCGATTTTTTTTCCCCCCATGATCTGGCGAGCCTTCTTGATTCAATATTCAACATTAAGGTCCGGGCCGGCCTGCAGTGCTCACCCGAATCTCACCGGGTTTCCGGCTCTTATCCGGAAGGAACCGTCCGGGCCAGTTTTGGTCTGATGAACTCAACCAGCGACGTTCAGAAATTTACATTAGCTCTTGAAAAATTGGAGGAAGAAAATGTGGCCCGTTGATAGTGGTGTTATGTTTGCCGCCGATCTGCCGGATAGAAAGTCGACGTTCGAAATACTTGATCAAATAGCGGAAGATATCGATGTAATCAAATTTAACTACCCCCTGGTTTTAAAAACGGGTATCGAAATACTCCGGGAAACTAAAGAAAAATATAACCGTCCGGTTTTTGCCGATTTTAAAGTGGCCGACGTCCCGGTCACCAACAACCGGATTATAAATTTATGCCAGAAATACAGCGCCGACGCAGTAATGATCCACGGTTTTGTCGGTATTGACGCCCTGCAGAAGGCCCGGGAAACCGCCACCGATATCAAACTGTTCTTGATGACCCAGCTTACTAATCCCGGGGGACTTGATTTTTATGAACCGTATTCGGAAAAGTTTGCCGAAATTGCCCGCACTCTTGAATTTGACGGCGTGCAGGCACCGGGCAACCGGCCCGAAGCCGTCCGGAAAGTCCGGCAGCTTGTCGGTGATGAACTGCTAATCGTATCCTGTGGAATTGGTGCCCAGGGCGGCCGATACGGGGGAGCTATTGCAGCGGGGGCGGATTATGAAATTATCGGCCGGTCCATCTACCGGGCGGACAACCCGGCTGAAAAAATTAAAGAAATTAATAAAGAAATTAGCAAACGCCGCAATTAAATGGGAAAATATAACCTGTCACTGCATGAATACTGTGATGAAGATGATACCCATACCGCCGAAGGAAACCTGGGTTTCGAACCCGACCTGGATCCACTGGCGGAGAAGGCTGAACAACTGCACG
>CAZKRS010000175.1:0-1299 GCA_964555265.1 uncultured bacterium
TCACTGATTTTTGAAGAACTCAAGTTTCCGGGAACGGAAAAAATTATAGCTTTTTTGGCCGTGAAATATTTCCAGTAAGTTGTCTGCTATTTTTGGCAGCAAAAATTTAATTACCGGCCGGCGTATAAATTCCGGCCCGCTGAAAAATAATTTCCGGAGAAACTTAGCCCATTTCAACTCCGGGATAACATTTTCGTTTAATTTTTCTGCATATTCTGAACTGACATACTGGTTTTCTTTACAGTTATTGATTGTCCGGGCTGCCAGCCAGCCGCTGAACTGGGCATAAAAAATTCCCTCGGCGGTCAGCGGATCTGTCAGTCCGGCGGCATCACCGATTAACAGTATATTTTGGTATCCCGGGTCAGAAATATAATTGCCGTAGGGAACCGGAGCGCCCTTGATTTCGTAATCTTTCCCCCCCATATCCAAAAGATCAAGATAATCCATGAGCAGCTTTCTGAAATTGTCGTTTTTATCCGGCAGTCCGCCGACGCCGACCACATACCTGTCCGCGTGGGGAAAAACCCAACCATAACCCCACTCAACCACGCCCAGGTGCAGAAGCGGTGTTCTGATTTTTCTATCAACCGAAGTTTTTGGCACGTAGGCTTCAATGGCTGCCGCCAGGTTCTTTTTCCATCTTTTCTTGGAAATTTTAATTTTGTTATTTTCCATCAATGATTTTCTTATCGTGCTGGAAGCTCCGTCGGCACCGATGATATATTTTGCCTTGATTTTCCCGTCACCGGGGCCAGTCAGTGTCATTTTTTCGTGGTCGATACCGGTTATTTTTGTTTCCTCAAAAACCTTAACCCCTTCAAGAGCGCGGGTTTTTGAAAATAAAAAATCATCATAGACCTTCCGGTCCACCATCCCGTAATTAAAATCTGTACTTCCTTTTAAAATACAGCGGTTTTTATTCCAGGTTTCATATCCATTGGAGGTGGAATTGATTATATTTTCAGTTTCTAATTCCTGGAATGAGACGTCAAATACCTTCTGATTCAGCTGGTAAACTTTTTCTGTCAGCATCCCACCACAGGTTTTGTGGCGGGGGAATTTTTCTTTGTCCACCAGGGCAACATCAAACCCGTTTTTGCCCAGCTGGTAGGCTGCAGTTGCTCCGCCGGGCCCGCCTCCTACAACAGCAACATCAAACTCTTCGTTTTCTGTCTCGTTTAAATTATTCATCCATTAAACCCTTTCAAATTTTTAAAACCTCTCAACTTTCCCACTTTCAAACCAAGCATTTGATTTTTAAGCAGTTACTTTCACACTTTCCCACTTTCACACCAA
>CAZKRS010000175.1:1399-2630 GCA_964555265.1 uncultured bacterium
CACACCAAGCATTTGATTTTTAAGCAGTTACTTTCACACTTTCCCACTTTCACACCAAGCATTTGATTTTTAAGCAGTTACTTTCACACTTTCCCACTTTCACACTTTCAAACTAATATGCCGGAGGAGGGATTCGAACCCTCACGGGGTATACACCCCAACGGATTTTAAGTCCGTAGCGTCTGCCATTCCGCCACCCCGGCAGTATAATTCTTAATTACTGGTTTCTATTTTTTCTCTGTATATTTCGCTGTATTTGCGGGCCATATCCGGATCCTCTGCAACCTCCCGGATTGCCTGCTCAAATTCCCGGGGATCAAGGTCATGACGATCCAGGATTTCCTCATATGCATCGGGATTATGTTCAATCTCTGCGGCAATGAGAGCCAGCTCTTCGGCATTAAGGCCGATAGTCGTAGTTCGAGGTGCGCAGGCGGAGATCAGCAAAATCATTACCAGTAACCAGCCTGTGGCCAGGAAAATTTTTTCTCTAAAATTCATGGCATTGGACTGCCTTGGGGTCCCGGCATTCCCGGCTGAGATCCCGGCCCGGTCGGAGGAGGCTGTCCCGGTTGTGCTCCCGGTTCGGCGGGATCTCCAGGGACATCCCGCTGCTGGGCTTCAATTGCCCGGCGGACCCTGGCCCGGGCCCGTTCTGGCAAAAAGTCATCGCGGGCCAGCGGCGGGAAACCGGGTGAGTCCAGTTCTCCGGCCGGTATGCCTAGCCGGCGCAGCTCGGCAATTATATTGTTTGCCAATTTTTCTCCCCGCAGACCGGCGCGAACCTGGGAGGTCACAAAAGCTCCCACCCGGTCGATGCTTTCAAAACCTTCGGCAATAGCCGGTGTCTGCTGTAAAAAAGCGTTAAACTGTCCCGGTGTCAGCTTGCCCTGGTTCAAGCCGGAGGTTATTTTTTTTAACGTATGGTCGGGAATCCCGATTTCAGAGGCTCGACTTACTGCCACCGGCATCTGCAGAAGGTGCCGTATCTCTTTTTCCGCCCCGCGGGCTGTCGTTATTCCGGCCGCCGGTCCGACCAGGCCAACTGCCAGCAGAAAAATAACAGCCTTCCATGGTACTGTTTTCATAAATTTGCCTCCAGGTTATTTTTTGCCCGCAAGAAATTATAGCAAATAAAAACAAAAATTTTACCCCAAACCCACTTTCTCACTTTCACACTTTCACACTTTCCCACTTTCACACTTTCCCACTTTCCCACTTTCACACTTTC
>CAZKRS010000176.1:0-2607 GCA_964555265.1 uncultured bacterium
AATTCAACGTCAGATTTGGAAATATTCACCGGTCCCTCCCCTGGCCTGTGATTTTCTGCTGACTGTACTAAGTTTATATTGTTATAGAAGAAGTTGTAAAGCAGGGAAAGCGCGGGACGATAAGGCTTGAGCCGGCGAAAAAACAAATTCACCTAACTGCTTTGGGGACGTTGGGGGATATTAATTAGATCCTACCGGATCGGTGCCCGCCTCCAGGGGCGAGGGGACTTTTCGGAGAAACTTTAATTTGAGATTCAGTGATTTATGTTATCATGGATTCCCGGTTGAGAGTTGATAACTGATTATCCGGAGGCCTAAGGATGAGCCAGGGTTCGGAAAATGATGAGAAGTCTTCCCGGGAGAACAACCACGATATTACGGTCAAAAAGGCAAATATAGCTGCAGACGAGAGTCCCGTGGTTGTCTTATGGGGTAATTTTGGCGGGAACAGGACCGATTACTGCGGGGCTTTGTATGCTGAGATCAAACCGGATAAAAACAGTTTAAAAGAGTTCAGTCTGGCTTTATTTGAAGACAATGATCTGCCCGATAATTTTATCCCTCGCAACGATCCCCTCCAATTCCAACGGTCTGTAAAGAAGAAAGAAGGTCCCAACGGAGAAGTATTGGATTCCGATTTCAATTCGGCGAAGGGAAACTTAAAAAATTACTTATCAAATATTAGCAACCAGGAAAGTCTGGATGAATATGTTAATTCGGAAGATGAGGCCGGTATAAAAACCTGGTTACAGGATTTAATCACTTCAGACATACTCAAAGGGGAAGTGTTTTTTAATTTTAACGTCCAGCTGTTCTCCCGGACAACGCTGGCCCGGAGCTTGAGCAAGAAGAAATCAACTTCAAAACAAAAAAAGGAGGCCGGAGAAAAAGAAGACGAGGATGAAAAATTCTACCATGAATTAACAATCTGTTCCCTGCCGGTTCATGGCATCTCCCCGGATGAACTGGACCCCGGGGAACTGATTTATGTCCGGGTCACGGGAAACAAGGTCAAGGAATTTTCCGCAAGTCTGCAGTCAGCTCGCCACGAGGACGCCACTGTTCCCCTGGAAGCTTCCGTGAAAAAAGTCAAACCTTCTCCCGAGCTTCCCCAAAATTACGACGGAGATCCCGGCGATTATTACAAGATTGTTGCTCAATTTTTGGGGGATAAAGTAGGATTTGGTTTTGTCTACAAGGAAAGTAAAGTCAAGCCCTTGAAACTTTCTGACAAGGCGGCCAAACCGGATGTATTGGTTCCCGTCTTAGTCGGAGCGGGAGTGTTTCTGGGACTGCTCGGCGGGCTGGCCTACATTATTTTCTTGTTGTAAGATTTGAAGCAAAGAGGTTTATTTCACTTGAACCCGGCCGGGAATCTTTACGTTTTTTATTATTTGTATAAAATTATACTTTCGAACGGATTAAAATATTTTTTTAAAGGAGGAGTTAGCAATGACTGAGTTTCATGAAGATGCCGATCTACTTCCCGACGAGGTGAAGGAATACCACCGGATTATCCAGAGCGTGATTGAAGAGCTGGAGGCCGTAAACTGGTACAATCAGCGGGCTGCGGCGACAACAGATGAAAAAGTCCGGGCTATTCTTGAACATAACCGGGACGAAGAGATTGAACACGCGGCGATGGGCCTTGAATGGCTGCGCCGGAACAGCGAAGCCTGGGACGAAGAGCTGGAAACCTACCTGTTCACCGAAGGCGATATAACCGAGCTGGAGGAAGAAGAGGAAGGAAATGGCGACGCTTCGCTCGGGATTGGTTAGAGATTAAGAGATTAGAGAATGGAGATTAGGAGAGTAGGAGATTGAGGGATTGAGGTAACAAAATTATTATCTGGAGGTAATTACAATGGATATTTTTAAACGTTCGCTTGCTCCTGTTTCCAGTGAAGCCTGGGAAGAGATTGAAGGAGAAGCCAAAAACGTTCTTGATTTAAAACTCACGGGCCGTAAAGCGGTGGATTTGAAAGGACCTTACGGACTTGATTTTGCCGCCGTAAATAACGGCCGGAGCGAAGCTATCGACGGTGAGGTGGAGGGCGTTACATATGCCCAGCGGTTGACCACGCCCGCCGTGGAAATCAAGGTTCCCTTCTCCCTGGAGATTGAGGAGCTCGATAAGGCCGACCGGGGAGCTGCCGACGTGGAGCTGGATCCGGTCATTGAAGCGGCTGATAAACTGGCGGCCGCCGAAAACGGTATTATTTTTCACGGCCAGTCCGCCAGTGGCCTGGAAGGGATTATTTCAGCTTCCGAGCATGAGACCTTTTCAATCAGCGACCAGATAGAAAACATAATGTCGCAGGTTGCCAGGGCCAAAGAGAAGCTACTTGATGAAGGTATCGGAGGTCCCTATTCTCTACTTCTTTCCCCGGAGCTTTTCGCGAACCTTTTTGAATACAACGACCGCGGCTTTCCGGTCCAGAAGCGGATTTCCAGCCTGCTTGGAAACGAGCCGGTGCATGTTCCCGGCCTGGGATCACAGGGAGTATTGCTGCCTGAAGACGGTGACGATTTTGAGCTGTTCCTCGGCCAGGACGCAACGATTGGCTACGAAGGCGTCTCCGGCGGTCAGGTGGAGCTGTATCTGTT
>CAZKRS010000177.1:0-2605 GCA_964555265.1 uncultured bacterium
CTGCTCGCCCAGGCGGAAGAGGAGGAGGACGTGGCCGGGTTTATCAATCTCGAGAATTCCGCCGACGGGTTAAAATTGACAGTTTATCCGCCCGAGGGCCATGGACTGCCGGTGACTATGGAGCAGGTTAAGAGCGAGCTTGAGGAGAGCGGGTATGACCAGGATATTAACTGGCCCAAAGTTGAGCAGATGGTTGAGGAAGAAGCAGCCGAGCCCGAAAAAATTGCTCCCCGTCAGCGTGACCCGGAGATTGACGGTAGTTTCAGTGTAACGATGAACGAGAATGAAACCGAGGCTTATTTAACCATCATTCCTCCCAAACCGGAGGGGGTGGCGGTTACCGAAGAGGAAGTGGTTAAATACCTGGAATCGGAAGGTATAAATTATAACCCGGAAAAGGTAAGTGAAGTTTTTGAAGAAAAACTTTTTGAGGAAGATATATTAATAGCCGAGGGTAAAGACCCCGAGGACGGCCGGGACGCGGACCTGGATTTTAAAGTTCCTATCGAACCCAAGGAAGAGGAGGAAGAAGAAGCTGAAGATGAAGTTGATTATCGGAAAGGGGAGGAAGTTGTCAGTGTGAAAGAGGGGGATGTTCTGATAGAAAAAATACCGGCCACCGAGGGGGAGCCCGGCGAGGATGTCTACGGCAACGAAATCCCGCCGGAGGTGGGAGAGGATTTGTCTATAAGCGGGGGAGAAAATATCCGGATTTCTGAAGATAACACCCAGTATATTGCCGACGGGGAAGGTAGAGCCCGTTTTAAAGCGGAAGAAGTTGAAGACGGCAAGGTCAAAGGGGGGGAGGTCTGGGTGGAACCCGTCTTTATTATTGAAGGTGATCTTGATTACGAAGTGGGCAATGTTCGGTTTGACGGGGTGGTGATTGTGAAAGGTATGATCCTGGATGGATTCCAGGTTGAAGCCACCCAGCGGGTGGAGGCCGAGTCGGTCGGGAAGGCCAATGTCAAATGTGAAGGAGACGTGGTGCTTGAGAAAGGAATGGTTGGCCGTGACGAGGGACGTCTGGAAGCGGGGGGGAATGTATTTGCCAAGTATATAGAAAACTCAGAGGTTAAAGCCAAAGGAAGCGTGGTTGTGGAGCAGGCAATTATGCATAGCGAAGTTGATGCCGGGGAATACATTATTGTTAAGGGCCAGCGGCGGGGGGATATAGTCGGGGGAATCACCAGGGCGGGCAAAGCAATTTCCGCCGAAGATATCGGGGCGGCTATGGCTTCAAAAACGGAACTGGCCGTTGGTATTGAACCGGAGATAAGGGATAGAATTCGTGAAATAGAAGAGCTGATAGAAGAACAAAAATTACGGCTGACAAAGATTAAAAATGGTCTGCAGGGTTTGAAAGAGCAGGCTAAAAAACTGGGTGGTATAGAAGAACTTCCGGAAGACAAGCAGGAAAAACGGGTCCAGCTGGTTTCCCGGGCGAAAGCGATAAAAACCAAGATGGAAAACCTGGGCGAAGAGTTGCAGGAACTCCGCCAGAAAATCCAGGAGAGCGAGGGGGGAGAAGTTTACTGCCGGGGGAAATTAAGTGATGGGGTAAAACTTACTATCCAGACTGCGACCCTCCACCTGACCGAAAGTAATCAGAATGTCCGTTTCGGGATGCTTGACGGTGAGATAACCAAGCAGGCGTATAAAGAATTTGATGTTGAAATAGAACGTCCGGATTAATGAATCCCCGGCCAATTTTTTTGCTTACCGATTTTGGTCTGAAAGATCCTTACGTGGGTCTGATGAAGGCTCAAATTATCAAGCAATCTCCGCCGCCGCAGATTATTGATTTAACCCACCAGGTTGAACCGGGCAGTGAACTGACGGCTGCTTTTTTACTTGAATACAGCTGTTCGCATCTGCCTGAAAACTCAGTAGTAGTTGTCGTGGTTGACCCCGGGGTGGGGAGCGGGAGGCAAATCATTGCCGTTAAAACTGCCGGTAACCGTTATATAGTGGTTCCCGATACCGGGATAGTGGAAGGATTTGACTGGGAAAAAGCGGTGGTTGTGGAGAACAAAAAGTTGTTCCGGGAAACCGGGTGTGATACTTTTCACGGTCGGGACCGGTTTGCACCCGTTGGTAGATTTTTAAGCCAGGGTGGGGAACTTGGTTTCCTGGGTTCCGAGATCAACCGCCGTCCCCGGGGAAGTATAGTACCAAAACCACGCCGCCGGGATGAAAAAATAATTGGAAATATTGTTTACTGCGACAGGTTTGGCAACTGTATAACGAATATTCCCCGGGAAATGCTCCCGGAGAACCCGGTTTTTCTGGTTGGTAAAGAGCGCATAACCGGGCTGGCCGAGACGTATGATGAGCTTGAGGAGAGGGGAATTGTATTCGGCAGTTTTAACAGGGCGGAGATAGCTTTCAAGCGTGATTCGGCCACTGAGAAATTGAACCTGCAAACGGGGATGGAAGTAGAAGTTGAGCCGGGGAATTAACCGGCAGGTCTTGCTTCAAACGGGCTAACTGGCTTTTTCCAAGGTTTTATCGGGAGCGGACTGTTTATCCGGCCAGACGTAGACGAAGCGCTGACGCCAGTTTTCAAGCCTCTCAATATCACGTTCGGTTAGAACCTTTCCCT
>CAZKRS010000178.1:0-2605 GCA_964555265.1 uncultured bacterium
ATGTTGGCGGTGCTGAACAAATTATCCAGTCCCAGCCTTTCTTCAACCTTATCAATTCCCGGGTCGGTCAGGCTAACCGAGTTTTTCTTCTCGTCCACTTCATAATCCCGCTCCCGTCTCAAACTGCCTACTACCTGATCTATTTTTCTGTACAGACTTACCGGTTTATCCGCCCGGCCGCTGATTATGAGCGGCGTGCGGGCCTCGTCGATAAGAACGCTGTCCACCTCGTCAATTATGGCGTAATTATGTTCTTTCTGGACTATATCCCCGGGCTGAACTGCCATATTATCCCGCAGGTAATCAAACCCAAACTCGTTGTTGGTTCCGTAAGTTATATCTTTCTCATATTGTGGTTTACGATCCCCGGGACGCATACCGTTCTGAATCAGTCCCACCGACATACCCAGTTTTTGGTATATCTCCCCCATCCAGCGAGCATCCCTTCGAGCAAGATAATCGTTGACCGTTACCAGGTGAGCTCCCCGGCCGGTCAGAGCGTTTAAATAGAGAGGCATGGTCGCAGCCAGGGTCTTGCCCTCCCCCGTTTTCATCTCCACTATCTCCCCTTCGTGCATAACAATTGCCCCCAAAACCTGGACTCCGTAATGACGTAACCCGAGCCGCCGGTGAGCAGTTTCCCGGACCAGCGAATAAACCTCGGGAATAAGATACCAGAGCCGGGACTCGTTATCGGGGGCTTCCCGGCTGAAATGCTCCCAAAGGCGCTCGAATTCCTCCAGCAGACTATCGATATCCTGCCGCTGCCATTGTTCCAACCGCTGACGGTAATTATTTACCAGTTTTTCTATATTTTTATCCTTCAGCGGAGATTCAATCGCCACCTGGAAAGCATCGCCTTCATATTTTTCAGAGAGTTCCTCCCTGTTGTCAAGCAACCGCTGTTTAAAATCCGCACAGACCTCCTCGACCGGGATATCTTCCAGCCGCTGCTGAGCTTCGGTGAGCTGGCGCCGGTATTCTTCCCGGCGGTCCTGGCTGTCAAAACCGTCGGCCAGCAGCCCCCGGAAGTAGTTGGTCCGGCCGGCCAGCCATTCGTCCGGGCGGTCATGAACACAACGTTCAAAAAGATTGACAAGCTCCACCATCGGCTCCAAACGTTTCATATCACGCTCGTGTTTGGAGCCAAAGAAAAATTTTAAAATTTTATCCAGAAAAGGTATCCAGTTTTTCATCTTTTAAACTTTCAACGCCTCCTGCAGGTGTCTGAGCAGTTCATCGGGGCCTACCAGCTGAATGTCGGTTTTACTTGCATATTCAACCGCACTGGGCCTGAATTCCAGGGGGGAAACAAATACTCCCTTATCAAATCTTTTTTCCAGCAGTTCAAGTTCAAACTCCTTAAGCGGCCATTCGGCCACCGATTGGTTCCAGCGTTTAAAAGTAAACAAAACCCGGTTGACCTTGAACATCTCCGAATCGTCGTGGGCGGCAACATTAACCTCATCCGGACCGAAAGCGTCAATATTCACAACTTCATAACCCATCAGTTCAACAATCCGTTCGGCCACCCGGGCAAACTCCTCCCGGTCCATATGCAGATACTGGCTGATCAGGTCCTTCTCATCCATCTTGGAGATTTCTTCCTCCAGGATCCGCTCCACGTCTTTGAAATCAGGTTTTTCCTGATATATACGCCGGTAAAGTTGTAAGGCGTCGGACCGGGCTTCAATTAATTCGTTGAATTTTGCTTTCATGTAAAGATAATTCAGCCGGTAGGGCTCGGGAATCTGGCCCCGGTCGGACATTTCGTCCAGCTCTTTTATAAATTTTTCGGCCTCTGCTGACTGGCCTTCCTCGATAAAAAGACGAATCATTGCCAGGGTCGCCCGGGTAAAATGGAGGTTGTTTCCCTCTTCACGGATATAGCTGTAAAGTGCCTTGGCTTCGGAAATATCATCCTCTTCCTCAGCCACCCAGGCCGCCTCCAGGGCGGCTTCAACATCTTCGGGAACTTGTTCTATATAGTCTCTGTAACATTTGAGGGCCCGGTCAAGTGCCCCCATCCCGTAATAACTGCGGGCCCGGAATAAAATAACTTTATCCGGTGCATCGTCAAATTCACCGTATACCTCATTGAAATCACTCAGGGCCCGGTCATATTCCTCAAGCTGATAAAATATTTTTCCTCGCTCGATCAACGGTTTCATCTGGTCCGGTTTGGTCTCCAGGATACGGGACCAGTTTTCCACCGCCGCCCGCAGCTGGCCGGCTTTTTTCTGGACCCGGGCCAGCCGGGCCCGGGCAACATCTTCACTTACCCGCCCCGGCAGGGCATGATTGTCAATACAAAATTTATAATGGCGGGCCGCCTGCTGGCTGTTTCCCATGTATTCCATCATCTTCCCCATCAGCCAGCGGGCTTCTTTATTAGCGGGATTTCTTTCCAGCACCCGGGATAACAACGAAGCCGCTTCTTCTTTTTCCCCTTCCGCAAGCCGGGACTCCGCTTCGTTTAAAAGCTGCTTCTCCTCGCTGAATACCTGCATAACCACAAGTAAAAAAGCAACCACAACAATTATCCCGAGAACTATCACCAGAAACCAGACAAAATTCATTTTTCCTCCACCCGCAACGGGTCTTT
>CAZKRS010000179.1:0-2507 GCA_964555265.1 uncultured bacterium
TTACCCACACCATGTATTCCGGTCAGCGCTTTTACGTCCTGGTTATGGACCGCTCTCCTGAATTTATCTGCGCCCATCCCGGAAAGTATATTTACGGCCATATTCGGACCGATACCTTTCTGCGGGAGCAGTTTCCGGAAAAAATCTCTTGTTGACCGGTTAACAAATCCATACAACCGCATTCGGTCCTCCCGGACATACAGGTGGGTGAACATCCGGATTTCTCCGCCGGTTTCCGGCAGCTCGGGCCGTTCACTCTCCACTATATAGATTTCATAGCCAATACCCCCGGGAGTTTCCACAATCACCCGGTCACGTCCCTTTTCAGCCAGTTTTCCTTTTAGATAAGAATACAAACTACCGCCTCCGTTGGTTCAAACTGTTTTTTATTTCCTGAAGCGCACGCGGGAAATTTTCGTTTTTTATGGCACAACCGGCTGCTCGCCGGTGACCGCCGCCGTTATATTCAGCCAGCAGATGTCCGTAATGAACAGGTGGATCAATATCATCCCGGAACATGTTGAACCCCAGGTTGAGTTTTATTTTATCTTTGTTTAATTTTTTAATTCGCAGCAGCGTATGTGCTTGCGGATAAATAACAAAAGGAAGAAACTTATTGTTACAGATTTTTTTGTCTTCCTGCGAAAGATCTCGAAAATCGATTATCAAAAGACCATCTTCCGGCTGTAGATAATCAGCCAGTCGACTGTGAGCCCGCTGCAGGTTCTTTTTAAATTCCTTGATCTTGGGGATAAAAACCGGATGTTCAATAACCCGGTCGGGAACTCCTGCTTCAAGCAGAGAAATCATCAACTGGTTTTCAGCAACCGAATGCTTCTCAAGCGGATTAGAATCAATAATAAAACTGAGCAGGACAGCTCCTTCGGGGTTTTTAATATCCTCCGGTTTGAAATTTGCGCTGTCCACCCGGTCGGTCTCGGCCAAAAGATCTTCCAGTCCTTCAAAAATACCGCCGTCACGGCGAAAACTGTAATAGTCATGAATAACCCGGGCCGCGCTGGGAGCTTCCGGGTCATAAAGTCCCTCGTATTGAGCGGGTTCTTCATTGCTCGCGTGGTGGTCAAACCAGCTCCTGCTGCCGGAAATATATGGTAAATTAACAACAATATCCTGATCGGATACCCGGAACCTGCCGGAGCGTATATCCTCGTGGGGGACAAATTTTACCGCCCCTACCGGCTCAACTCGTTTCAGGAGCACCGCTGAAACTATTGCATCAAGATCAGAATTGGTAACCACACGAATTTTATCCACGTTAATCTCACCGGTTGCTAAATGTTATGATCAGCATTCACAGATAAGATATAGGATAAACAATTCCCCCGAAAAGTTAACCCTTTTCCAATTTTTTACCGAAAGTTCACTTGAGAAAATTAAGTCTCTCGGGTTATAATGCAGAGGACTGAAAATAAAGTAACCTTTCCAAATTTATAAGGAGGCAGATCCCGTGAGTGTAGACGAAGAGAAATACGGTCTGAATAATATCGCCGAGGCCCCCACCTACGAGGAAACAGAAGAAGTTCCGGAAGTAAACAAAGAAAGGGAACCTCTTCCCAGTGATGAGGGCGATTCGATCTATCACACTAACCTTTTTTTAACCGACGCCCAGCTGAAAGAAGAGTTTGAACGCTGTGAATTCTGCGAGGAAAAACCCTGCCGGGACGGCTGTCCGGTAAACTGCTCACCGGCAGATTTTATCCGTGCGGCCAAAATTCACGAACCTTCCGATATTAAACGTTCTACCGCCAGGATTATGACCCTCAATCCCCTGGGAGGAATCTGTGGCCAGACCTGTCCGGATAAATTCTGCATGGACAGCTGTGTTCACAATGAATTTGATGAACCGATCCAGATTCCGCCTATCCAGGCCACAATTGTTGAGAAAGCAAAAAGACTCGATAAGATGCCCGAGCTTGACCAGCCTGAGCCTAACGGAATGAAAGTGGCTGTCGTCGGCGGGGGCCCCGCCGGACTGGCCGCCGGAGCTATGCTGGCTCAAAAAGGTTATACCGTCGATATCTTTGAGAAAGATAATAAACCGGGGGGAATGTGCAATATAATCCCTGATTTCCGGCTGGACAAACAGGTCCTGCGCACCGATATCGAGTGGAACCTAAAGATGGATAACCTGGAGCTGGAAATTAACAACGAAATCAACGACCCGGAAGAACTGGTTGAAGAAGGCGATTACGACGCCGCAGTCGTAACAATCGGTCTCTGGGAACCGCTTCTTCCCGGAATCCCCAACGAAGAACTGGGTATTCCCGGGCTGGATTATCTCGAAGAGGCCCAACAATACAACCTGGAGGGTAAACAGGTGGCGATAATCGGCGGCGGAGCGACCGCCTTTGACTGTGCTGTCACCGCCCAGCAAAACAACGCTGAAAGAATTGAAATGTTTGCCCTTGAAAACCTGAAGGAGATGCCCCTGACCAACCGGGAGATGCGGGAACTGACCCGCAGTGGAATCGATGTTAACTGCCGGG
>CAZKRS010000180.1:0-2506 GCA_964555265.1 uncultured bacterium
CCAGACCTCTTCCCCCTCCACAACAAAACTGTCCATTTCTCCGGCTTCCGGGGTTTCTTGTTCTTCTACCGTCCTCTCAAAATAATCTAACCCCTGGCGGGCTTCTTCTTCACTTTTGAAGCGAGAGGTTATTTTAAAGGCCACTTCTTTTTTTATCTGTTTCAACCGGGAGGGGGACTCAGTTTTGGCGGTTTTAAATTTTGTTTCAATCTCCTTCATTTCTTCAGTTGACATTCCCGTTAACAAACTCGCGTAAGGTACAACCAGGTGATCGGGAATCGACATCAATTTTCCAAACATTTGCCGGGAAGAAGATTGAAGCGGTATATGATTGCCGTAGCTTTTACTCATTTTTTTCTCACCGTCGGTGCCCGGCAGTATGGGCAGGGTACCGATTAACTGGGGTTTCTGCCCCTCCTCCTTCTGGAGCCGCCGGCCAACCAGGAGGTTGAATTTCTGATCGGTCCCCCCGAGTTCAAAATCAGCTTCGATATGGACCGAATCCCAGCCCTGCAGAAGCGGATACATAAACTCGTGAAGCCTGATCGGTATTTCATTTTCAAACCGGTTGGAAAAATCGTCTCTTTCCAGCAGCCGGGCAACGGTATAAGTGGAGGCAAGCTCGAGCAGTCCTCTCACGCCCAGTTGCTCCAGCCACTCGCTGTTGTAGACCACTTCTGTTTTCTCCCGATCCAGGATACTGAATACCTGCTGTTTATAAGTTTCAGCATTTTTTTGAACTTCTTCTTCTGAAAGAGTGGGCCGGGTTTGATCCCGACCACTGGGATCACCAATCTGGGCGGTAAAATCCCCGATTATAAAGACCACCGTGTGACCGGCATCCTGGAACTGACGGAGTTTATTTAAAATAACCGCATGACCCAGGTGCAGATCAGCCCCGGTCGGGTCCGCCCCAAGCTTGACTCTCATTTCACTTCGGGAGCGTTTTTTAAACTCATCCTCGGGAATTATTTCTTCAAAACCACGTTTTAGCACTTCTATCGACATGAAAATCACCAGTATTAAAAAATTCAGGGAAGTAGATATATTATAATTTAACCGTAATAATGTAAATTTATATCTTACCTTTAAAAATTAGTAGCTGTAAAAAGTGTCTTGTTCTTATACTCAACCAAAAGAAAAAAACGGGACGTAAGCGCCGGGCCAAAGTTAAAGATAGGGAGAAAAGAGTCGGAAAGAGTTATCCCGCAGACGGGCCAAAAATCCCCGGGACCGAAGATCATCACCGGTTAGTTTTCTGCTTCTGCTTTTTAGATCTTCGAAATACCCGGCGAGTTTTCCGGCCAGCTTCTCACCGTAACATTCGACGTTAAATTCAAAATTTAATTTCAAACTTCGGGGGTCCCAGTTGGCCGAACCGACCAGGGACCAGAATTCGTCAACAACCATCAGTTTGCTATGGGTAAACGGTGGCGGGGTGGTATAAACCTCAACCCCCCGGGAAATCAGGCTCGGCAGAAAACTGTTAGAAGCCCACTGAACCATCCTCAGGTTAGATTTCTGAGGTAGATACAGTTCGACATCAATTCCTTCCAGAGCGGCAAGTTTCAGGGCCCGGTCCAGCTCCCGGTCGGGCAGAAAATAAGGAGTCATCACCCGGATTGAATCCCGGGCATTAATAATCCCGGACAGGAACGTATACTCCAGTTTTTCATAATTTTCATCGGGACCGTCCTCAATCCCCCGGGCGGCAACATCCCCCCGCCCTTCCAGTGGGAAAAACCACGGTTCGCCATACAGTTTTTCCCCGCAGGTAAAATACCAGTCCTGGGCAAAAACCCGCTGCAAATGTTCAACCACCGGTCCTTCAAGAGAAAAATGAACGTCCCGTATTAAACCGGTGCTGGAAAGCGAGTGCATTGTTCCGGCCCGGATATTCATCCCCCCCGTGTAACCTTTTTTACCATCCACTACCATTATTTTTCGATGGTTGCGAAGATTGTAGTAGCGCATATGCCAGGGAAGCAGCGATTTCATATAGGTCCGGCAGGGAATTTTCTTATCATTGAGCCAGGCAGCCGAGGTGGGATATGAATATTTTGCTCCGATATCATCGATAAGAACCCGGACTTCTACTCCCCGGCGGTGAGCTTCGGCCAGGGCTTTTAGAAATTTTTGGCCCACCCGGTCACAATCAAATATATAGGTACAGAGGGTTACCGATTCCGAAGCGTTCCGGATTGCCCCCAGCATTTCCGGATAAGCCTCGTCGCCGCCAAAGAGGGGTTCAACTTTATTTTCCCGGGCCAAAGACAGATCTGTTAAATTTCCAACGATTCGTTTTATTCCTTCCAGGTGCGAATATTCAGGGGGCAGGGAAAACTGTTTTTGGCCCCGAGTATCTGCAGTCTGATCCAGGAACTCTTTTTTATCCTCTTCTGCCTCTTCAAAAAGTTTCCCGGCCTTACGCTGGATCCTGTTTATCCCAAAAATAAAATACAAAAAAGCTCCCGGACCGGGAGAAAACCAGGTCAAACCAATCCAT
>CAZKRS010000181.1:0-2481 GCA_964555265.1 uncultured bacterium
GGAGGAATGTTTTCACCACCTTTCTCCCTGGTTTTGGGCCCTTCGACAGGGAACGTGCATTACAACTCAATTGAAATTAAATCGTGCATTTTAAAAAACTTGTAAAAGAACTTAAAGAACTCAATAAACTCATCAAACACAACAAGAACCTTCCACTAAAATATCTACCAGCGCACGCGTAAGCGTGGCTTCCTTCCAAACACCATACAATAAGCAGAAACAATATGTCAAGTGGTTAATAACCCAGGCGGATTGTGTATATTTCGCAGTCATGAGCCTTGAAACCGGCAGTTATGAGTCCGGACAAACAAATCTGCCCGAACCGAACCGCTCAATCAACCGGACCGGCTCTACTATTCGAATCTCAGGGGATATGATGGAGTGGGCAAACAGATAAATATCTAATTATTTTTGCCCCGGCTCCCACAGTGAAATAGCCCTGGCAGTAGATCTCTACTCCCCTCTACTCGCCAGAAGCCCCCCTATTTACACACAAAATCCGCGGAGCGTTCCTGCGTTTTTACCATGGACCGCCCTGCTGTGATTCAGTAGTTTATCAAGCCCCCTTCTTAAAACTGCTATATTTAATAGCGTGTCCGGCGGCCACCAACGGCAAAAACGGGATCAACCCGCGGCGGCTCGCACTTCTATGTGATGTCTATATAATATATAACGCATCCGGAAGGGAATGTCAAGAAATTATTGGAAAATGAAGCGCAGGGAGTGGAGTGCGGGGAGCGGGGCGCGGGGCGGGGAGGATCGAGCAGGCGAACAGGCGAGCATGCGAAAAAACAAGAAAACTAGCTAACTAACCAACCAGCCAACCAGCTAACTAGCCAACTAGCCAACTAGCTAACTAAAAATGGACAGGCGCGGAATCGAACCGCGGACACCCGCCTTTTCAGGGCGGTGCTCTACCGACTGAGCTACCTGTCCTCTTTAGAACAATCAAATTGAGAAATATATTTTACCACGGGACGGGGATAGTTTAAAGATATTAATTACGCTCTCGCACTACCGGCAGCTATCACACAGGCCTGTGAGGGTCATGCTTACGTTTTCTATTTTCAGGGGGATGTCCCAGTTTTCCACCCGTGATTCTAAATCCACCGGAATATCCATAATTTCGCCGCACGAATTGCAGGCGGCGTGGGGATGGGGGGATTTTTGAACCTCGTAGTAGATTGGCGGCCCCAGGTCCGGAAGTTCACGCAAGAAGCCTATCTCCTCGAGGACGTGGACGTTGTTGTATACGGTTGCCCGGGAAAGCTTATCCTCATCCTGGCGATCCAGCTCACATAAATCGGCCACCGTAAAATGCCCCGGCCCCTCCAGGCAGAGATCGATCATATAATCGCGCTGGGTGGTCTGCTGATGACCCTCCTCCGCTAAAATTTCCAGCGTCTCATCCTTATTCATCATTTTTAAAACCTCCATAAAATAGTCGCACGAAATATTTTTAAACGGGCAGCATGTAGATTTTACACTCAATTTTAGAATTATCAAATATTGCCGGGATGCAAATAAAAACCTGGTTGCGACTTGAAAAGCAGTATAACATAACTTTAGATGTGATTTAAATAAAAAATTGGTTGTCCGAACAAACTTTTATTGAGAGGAAATATCGGATATCTTATTTTCAACGCGGGTTAATGAGCGGTTGTAGACGTAATTTAGAAATCCTTCCCGCTCGAAGAGTTCGAATTTATCATCACTGCCGGCAGCAAGCCCGCTGTAATACCCGGCGGCCAGTTCATATTTGACGACTGCTTTTTGGGGCTCCCGGCCAGCTATATTATCCGCCCTCGTTTCTTCAAGACGGGCCCGGTGAAACCGGCGCCAGCCGTCGGTAAAGGTCGCCCGGCGCTCAAAAGCAGCCAGGTCAGTTTCTTCAGGCCCTTCCTTCAGCTCGGGAGGCCGGTATATAACCGTCCAGCTCCCCACAAGCAGAAAAAATAAAATAAATATCAAACGTGAAGGACGGCTTCCCATGTTAGACACCTTTTTAGTTGGCTAGTTAGCTAGTTAGCTAGTTGAGCTAGTTAGCTAGTTTGCTAGTTTTTATGGTTGATAGGCGGAGTTTATTTTAACGTATTTTTCTGAAAGGTCACAGGATGTCTTGCGGGCCGTTTCATTTCCGGCCTGCAGATCGATCTCCACCACGTGCTCATCTGTGTTTTTCATCTCTTCGGCCAGGTTATCGGCCGGATCCAGGGGTTTGCCGTCGTAAACGGTTGTGTTGTTAAGAGAAATTTTCAACTTGCCGGGCTCCACCTCGGGACCGGCGGCGCCAACTGAAGAATAAATACGGCCCCAGTTTGGATCACGACCGTAAAAAGCTGTCTTGACCAGGCTGGAGCCGGCTATCTCGCCGGCAACGTTTTCGGCATCTTTTTTGCTGGCTGCCCCCTGCACCCGGACTTCAAAAACACAGGTTGACCCTTCCCCGTCCCGGACGATCTCGTCGGCCAGGTTGGAACA
>CAZKRS010000182.1:0-2464 GCA_964555265.1 uncultured bacterium
TGGACTGGCTGATTAACTCCCGGATGTTCGGCTACAGGTTCTACATGGACCGGGACCTCAGGGTTCAGCACCAGCCCCCGCCGCGTGGTTTCCCCCTCTGGAAGCTGGTCCGGCTGGATATCGACCGTTTTTTGTATGACCGCGAAAAGGTGCGCCGGATGGAGGAAGAGCTGGATATTCCCGCTGATTATTTTGAACCCTGGCCGGGTGAATTTTTGAAACCTGATTTAGAGGAACGAATTTACAGGACAAACATGATGCTGGCCAATAAATACCTGGCTGACGATGAGCCGGAGCATGCCCGGGGCTGTATGGACAACATTTTTTACGGCCGCCACGAGTATGAGCCCGGCGATCCCTATGCCAACATGCAGAGCTTTCAGGCCCGCTGGGAGAAGTTGATGGATTTTATAGCTGCCAACCGCGGCGAGATCTGTCAGCTGGTCTTTGATCGTGATCCCGTTAGCGGCTGAACTGCTGGAGGCTATGAAAAGCAAGATTTTCACTGAAACCGGGCTGGTTGGAAAATACGGGCGGTAAACTATTTGCCGGGTTCTTCGCGGAAAGTTCCGGCCAGCTTGAGGAGTTCTTTTTTGGCTTGTTCAAATTTTTCTTGCTTGAATCCCCGG
The DNA here is from genome assembly GCA_964555265.1 of uncultured bacterium. Lineage (GTDB taxonomy): Bacteria > T1Sed10-126 > T1Sed10-126 > T1Sed10-126 > T1Sed10-126 > CAZKRS01. The sequence goes on from CAZKRS010000182.1 coordinate 630, forward strand.
ACCTGGAGGGTAATAGTCCGTCCATGGGGGTATGACCCGAGCTGTAGTTCCGGATATCTTTCCTGCAGTTTTTCCAGTTCTTCGGCCACATCCCCTTCCAGCGCTTTAAGGGTGAGCGAATGGCTGTAGAATTTATCCCCGGTGAATTTGTGTTCCCATTTTTTAAACAGGGGTTTCATTAGCTCGGGTATCCCCGGGAAGACATAAAAATTGTCCACCTGGAAAGCGATGGCCGGGGTTTCGGGCAGGTAAACCGGAGTTGCTCCTGCCGGAAGCATTGCCAGTTTCCGGCGGGGAGAGTTTAGTTTCTCCCCGTAATGCTCTTTCAGCCAGTCCCGGACCTTTTCATGCTCCACCAGTTCTTTATCAAGCGCCCGGGCGAGTGCCGACCTGGTTTTGTCGTCGTGGGTGGGACCTATCCCCCCGGTGACCAGCGTGTAATCGGTGTTTTTTGCCCGTTTAAAATGTTCGGATATAGTTTTTATAGTGTCCGGTATTATATGCATTCCCTCCACACGAACGTTACAATGATTCAGTTGCTTGATAAGCCAGGGACCGTTTTCATCTTTGATTTCCCCGTGTAAGATTTCATCGCCAATTATTATAATCTCGGCACTTTTCATTTTGTTTCCTTATCCCGCAGGATTTGACCGGGCAGTGGTTCTATTTTCACTGTTTAGAGTAGTTTATTATGATATTCTATTATTGCCAAGATAAAGGAAGCTCTTCTCTGCAATCTTTATCTTTGGATTGTTCTTGCTAGATTATGGCTGTGGAATGGAGCAGCCCTTCAGGAGGTCAAAGATGAGGCGCCGAATGCGTATGGGTCCGGGGACGACCACTCCGATGGTCCGGATCCTCTTAATTGTAAATGCTGCTGTTTTCTTTATTCAGTTTTTTTTCCCGCGGATGGGTTTGACACTCAGGATGACCCCCCAGGGACCTATCGTTCACTGGTTCGGGGAATATTTTGCGCTAATTCCGGTCAATGTTATAACAAGAGGGTTTCTCTGGCAATTCATCACTTATCAATTTTTACATGGTGGAATATTCCATATCATTATAAACATGTTTGTCCTGTGGATGTTTGGAGTGGAACTGGAAAGTCGCTGGGGATCGGCTGGATTTTTGCGCTTTTATCTCATCTGTGGAATTGCCGGCGGGCTGGCGATGACCCTGATAAATCCTCTCGGAGCAATACCGGTTATAGGAGCTTCAGGAGCTGTGCTGGGCTTGCTGGGGGCGTATGCTGTTTACTGGCCCGAGCGAATGGTTTATGTCTGGGGAATATTTCCATTGAAGGTTAAACAATTTGTATTCATTATCGGGGCGGTTTCTTTACTGGCCGGGATGTCTGAAGCCCAGGAAGGCGGTATAGCTCATATGGCCCATCTTGGCGGGGTGCTGATGGGATTGGTTTACTGTAAATACGGTGATCCCCGCAAACCGTTGCTGGGATTTATTTATAACTGGTATAAGAAATTAAAAATACGGGACAAAAAATCGGAGTGGGATTACCAGCGAAAAAAGAGAAAAGAAATCCTGAAGGAAGCTGATGAAATACTGGATAAGATGGAGGATAAAGACTGGGAGGATTTATCCCCGGAACAGCAGGAACGAATCAAGGAAATAGCGGATATCCTGGATGGTTTTCCCAGCCGGCCCAGCGGCCGGCGGTAGGAGTTTAAGTTTGCCCCGAAGTTACTGTCAGTTTTTTATCGGGGATTAACGGGCTGGAGTTATTAAGATCGATCCACCACTCGCCGAGTTCAAAATCTTCTTCTAATGTACCGTGAAAATCTGATCCCCCGCTAACAATCAAATCATGCTCCCGG
>CAZKRS010000183.1:0-2368 GCA_964555265.1 uncultured bacterium
TATGAGGTTAATTCAACGGGGGAAGGTAATTTTTATTTCAGTCTGGTCGTTTTGTTCCAGGTCTATTTCACCCTGCAGTTCCCGGGTGGTAATTCCCCGGACGAGCTGCAGTCCGAGCGAATCCGGGTTTTTAAACTCCTGTTTGGAAGGAAAACCGGGGCCCGTATCGGCAATTGTAAGGTTTATTTCATCTTCACCTGTCGGTTTTAGTTCAACGGAGAGCTTGCCAGGCTCCTGGCCGTTATCCAGCCCGTGGTAGAGAGCATTGGCTATAAGTTCATTTACCACCAGACCGCAGGCCAGGGCATTGTCCACGTCCAGGTGGATGCTTTCCGGAAATTTCAGGTCAACTTCAATGTTATTTTTATTAAGCAGGTAGGCATCAATCAACTGGTGGATGAGTTTTTCCAGGTAATCATCGAGTTTAATTTCAGTCAGGTTTCCGGATTTATATAGCAGGTTGTGGATCAGACCCATGGCCTGGACTCTTTCCTGTGATTTCTGGAGGATGGTGACAATTTGATCATCATCGATTTCAAGTTGCTGCAGCGCGAGGATACTGACGATCTGCTGCATATTGTTTTTAACCCGGTGATGGACCTCTTTAAGGAGGGTCTCTTTCTCCTCCAGGGCGGTTTCCAGGTCGTTTTTCAGGTCAACATAACGGGATAACTCTTTTCGGTCGGCCAGCCGTTTTTCCTCCCGGCAAACCGCCCGGCCCAGCATCTTCATAATTTTAATCTCATCATCACTGAAATTTCTTTTATCTTTGGTCAGGACACAGAAAGCTCCGGTTGCTTTTTCATCTAAACGGACTGGAATTCCCAGGTAAGTAGTTAAGCCCTCTTCTTTTAGATGCGGATCGGTACTATAAAATTTGGTTCGGGTTAGATCACTGATATAGACCTCGCAAAAATTATCGAGCTCAATAACCCGGCAGCAGGGATAATTTTCGATGTCACCGTCCAGTTCGATATCTTCCGGGAGGCCCCTGACAAACAGGTTATTGAATTGGTTGTTTTTTATATCCAGGCGGTTATACGCGGCAACGTCCACCTCAAGGACCTGTTTGGCGGTTTCCACAAGTTTCTCAATATTTTCGTATGGTTTTTCCCCGAGTGATATGAAACAGTTATTAATTTCTGAAAGTTTATCTTCAATTTTCTGCCGGTGGTCAATTTCTGCTCTTAATTGTTGTTCTGTAGCTTGCAGTTGCTGGTTGAAGGCGTTAAGTTGCTGGTTTTGTGCTTGTAGTTGTTGATTGACAGCTTCAAGTTGATTTTCCCGTTCTTTTTGAGCTGTAATGTCCCGGATGAGAGCCAAAAGAAGCTGTTTATTTTCCAAGTTGACCCGGCTTAGTTTTACATCGGCCCAGAATTCTGTTCCATCGGCACGCCTATGTTTCCACTCGAAATGTTCCTCACCCTCCTCAAAGGCATTTTCTATTCTTCTTTTGGCCGATTGGAGTGATTCGTTTCCGTCGGGCTGGTGGGGAGGCGAAAGTTCCCAGGGGGAATGTTCCAAAAATTCTTCCCGGTTCTTAAAACCAAAAAGTTCAACCGTCTGCTGGTTGCAGTCTATGAATTTATCCCTGGTCAAAAGCATCAGGGCATCGCGGGAGTTCTCAAACAGAGCCCGGTATTTTGTTTCACTATCCTGCAGTTCTTGGATTAACTGTTGCCTGGGAGGCGGATCAAATTTTGCACCCTCATCATCTTCAGCCATTGAAAACACTCCAACTGGAGGTTCAATATTAAAGAGATTCGGATGTCGCCCCTGTCATTTAAAAGATAAGGGGTCGGGCTTAGATAAGCAAGAAAAAAAGAAAATTAACCGGTTATTTTAAATCTTCAGCTTAAAATGGAGCCCCGGGAGGTCGAAACTTAATAATAAGCCCGCTTCTCGGCTCGCATGTGCGCACGAAAGCGCCAGATGATTGGAAGGAAGGAAAATTGATGTTTTCTAAAACTCGAAAGAAAAGCACCGGCTGGAGCTACCTGTTTCTTATAATTCTAATTTTCATATTTTCAGCAGCTTTTTCCGGGGCTCTCCGGGCTGAAGATGAACTGGATCCGTCGGAAATAAATTCATTTTTCTTTTCTCTCAATTACCCCGGTATTGGAGCGGGCTGGCGGAGCAATAGACATTCCCTGGAGCTTAAAAGTTATTATGACGGGACTAATTTTGGGATCGGTCCCCGCTATGATTATCACTGGGCTACATTTGACGGCGGTTCGCTCTACCTGGGGATAGAATATCTTGAAGTTGATTTTGAAGGTGATTTATCGGAAGGGAGCGGAGAGGTATACGGTTTTGGCCAGGGGCTGGAGTTATTTTTGGCGGAAAATTATACTTTTGGTGTTGATGT
>CAZKRS010000184.1:0-2313 GCA_964555265.1 uncultured bacterium
ATAACTTTTAATTTTGAAATAATTCTCTTAATATTCTCCGGGTCCAGCGAAGAAGATATCTGCTTCAAAATTCCGTCAACCCGGAAACGAACATCAACATCATTACCGTAATTTTCCATATGAACATCACTTGCTTCTTGACGAACCGCCTCGCTGAGTAAACCAACAAGAATCCTGGTCGGTGATTGCCCGTCTTCAAAAGAAATTTCGTGATCCTCACGGAGAGCAAGAACAGGTTTCTTACTTAACTCCCTGGAGGTAACCTCATAGCCGGTCGCAATAGCCTGACGGAGCTGAAACCCGTTCATCTGCACGGTTTCTATCTCTCGGTTAAGCTTTTTTTTAATTTTTTCCCTCGTCTTTTGATCATCAGGATGCAGCATACCTACCTTTACGTTCCTGTCCACTCCCCGGGAGGGATACTCAAGAACCACACAATAATTTTTAAGACAAAAATCAAGAGGCAGGCGACGGACATCTTCCTCCCCGGGGTCAAATTCAGTAATTTTTCGGCCACTCTCTTTTTCAACCATTTTTACACCTCCGCAGGGGAATGCTGTTAATAACGACGAAAAACCGGTAATTGTTCCGGCTTATCGACCTGGAAGCCGGAAGCAATCTTTTTGACCTTTCGCCAGTCTTGATTCGAAAACTCGCAAGTTCTAAAAGTTTTTATACCCATTACTTCCTGGATTTCCGGAATCAGGGTTTTAATAAATTTTTGTTTGCTTGTTTCAATATTATCAGAAATAAAAAACGGCAAGTCCAGTAAGTTACTGTCCGGCCAGTTATTTTTTGACCAGAATATGCTCCCCTGCTCCAGGATTGAGCCCCGGTGGCGCACCTGGGCGGCGGCCAGCCATTTCTTGGCTCCTATCACCGGTTCGTGACGTTCGGGCGCTGCAAGACAACTATCAGGGTTGCGTTCAGTCAAGTTTTTCCCGACGTTTTTGATGTTATTTAATCCCAGTTTATTTAAAACCCGCCTGAAACTTTCGCAGGTAAGCTCGTAAAATTCCAGGATCTCGAATTCGGCAAACCGGTGGCGGGGTGGAATATAAAAAGAAAAGGTTATCTCGTCGGCATGCAGTAAATAACCTCCCCCGGTTGGACGAACTACCAGCGGATAGTTATCAGCCAGTTTGGCCAGTTGGTCGGGAGGCTGAAACTGCTGCCGGTAACCGATCGATACGGTGGGTTTTGACCAGCTATAAATTCGAAATACAGGGGCCGGGCTGTTATTAACCAGCCACCAGTCCACGGCCATATTCAACCGGCCGCACAGCGGAGGGGTTACAGCTAATCGCCAGGCGGACGATGACAAAGTCTTGGCTCCCGGGCGGCCTGCGTCTCATCCGGACGGGAAATTCTGCTGGTATGAGGGTATTTGGAAAATGATTCCGGATTTTCTTCAGCCTCCCGGACTATCTGTTCAAATGCTTCCAGGACCCGGTCAAGCTGGGAAAGTGTTAGGTTTTCAGTCGGTTCAATCATTAACGCCTCATCGACTACAAGAGGAAAATATACCGTGGGCGGATGGATTCCCAGGTCTATCAGCCGTTTGGAAAAATCAGCAGCCGAAATCGGCAGATTGGCGCAGGAAACCACAAACTCATGTTTGCAGGGTCCCGGATAAACCGGGCGCAAATCTTCGGGCATATTGGAGGCCAGGTAATTAGCCGCCAGGACCGAGTCTTTGCCGGCCCGGGCCAGCCCCCTGCCCCCCATTCTCCGGATATAGACGAGCGCTTTAACCATTACAGTCAGGTTGCCGTAAAAACTTCTTATTTTTCCCATTGACTGCCCGGCCTCGCCGTTAAATTTCCATTTACCCTCTTCAGGTTCCAGCCGGGGTGTGGGGCGGAATTTGGCCAAATCTTTACTGAATGCCACCGGTCCCGATCCCGGTCCCCCCATCCCATGAGGGGCGCCAAAAGTCTTATGCAAATTCAGGTGGACAACATCAAACCCCATCTTACCCGGACGTATTCTTCCCACCAGGGGATTAAGGTTTGCCCCGTCATAATAAAGTTTTCCCCCTGCCCGCCGGATAATCTTGCTGATCTGTTTTATATCACTCTCAAACAAACCAAGAGTATTGGGGTTGGTCAGCATCAGAGCCGCCGTGTTTTTACCGGTTTTTCTCTCCAGGTCTCCGGGATCCACCCGGCCATCCGGCGTGGATTCAACTTCAACCGTCCTGAACCCCGCCATTGCCGCACTGGCCGGGTTAGTTCCGTGAGCACTGTCGGGAACCAAAACTTCTTCCCGATTTTCACCTCGAGCGGAAAAATATTCCCCGATAGTTCGCAG
>CAZKRS010000185.1:0-2240 GCA_964555265.1 uncultured bacterium
TGGAGCAGGCTGCCGGCAAGAATCCCCGGCTCTTACAATCCGGTTATCACGATGAAAATTTCTATAAAGAGTTATGGGCGACAATAAATTCCGGTGATACCTGGCAGGGGGAGTTTAAAAATAAAAAGAGAAGCGGAGAATATTACTGGGAAGAAGCTTCAATAGCTCCCGTTAAGGATGAAGAAGGGGAAATAACTCATTACATAAAAGTGGCGGAAGATGTTACCCGGCGCCGTGTAATATTTCGCCAGCTCCAGATGAAGGAAAAAGCAATTGATAATTCTCCCAGCGGAATTGCCTTTGCCTCCCTGGATGGGACAGTTATCGAGGTAAACAATTCTTTTCTTGAAATGTGGGGAATCGACGAGGAAGTTGCCGTAGGCCGACACCTGGCTGATTTTTTTAGCCAGCCGGAGGATGTTGAGGAGAAACTGGTGCATATTCTTGAAGAAGGAAAATGGCAGGGAGAACTGGAGGGCCGCCGGCCGGAAGGTAGTACTTTTGACGTTACTATGTCCTCGACCCCGATCCGGGATGACAAAGGGGAACCGTTTGCAATCATGGGGATTCATGAGGATATTACCGAACGGAAAGAGGCCCGGCGCCGGTTGGAAAAAACTGAAAAGCAGTTAAAAGAAGAAATAGTGGAACGTCGGGAAACTGAGCAGGAACTGCGGGAGTTGACCGAGGCTATTGAACAGAGTCCGGCCACGGTTATGATAACCGATATTGAAGGAAATATTGAATACGTGAATCCTAAATTTGCGGAATTAACCGGATACGCTCCGGAAGAAGTGGAGGGGCTAAACCCCCGTTTTCTCCAGAGCGGTAAACACTCCGAAGATTTTTACAGTGAAATGTGGGATACTTTACTTGCCGGTGAAACTTGGCATTCTGAGTTCTGTAATCGGAACAAGGCGGGGGAGCTATACTGGGAGGATGCCTCCATAGCTCCAGTAATGGATGAAGAGGGTAAAATAACTCATTTCATTAAAGTGGCCGAGGATATCACAATTCGGCGGGAGATGAGACGTAACCTGGAGGAAATAAATCGTTGTTTTTTGAATTTCTCTGCTGAACCGGAGGAAAATTTTAACAGAATTGTCGAAGTTTGCGGCCAGCTTCTGGATGCTGACGCCGCCTTTTATAATTATGTCTCGGGGGATACATTAAGTTGCCGGGCCGCCTGGAATGAACCGGATAATTTTGAGAAGCAGTGCAAAGCAAAAGGGCATATTTGCACCAGGGTAGTATTTGAAAATTTGGAGAGGACCCGGGTCATAAATAATCTCCAGGAGACTGAGTTTGCCCGAACCGACCCCGGTGTGAAAAAATATAATTTAAAAACATATGCCGGAAAGGCGGTTTGTCTTGATGGAGAAGCTGTAGGTACTTTATGTGTTGTATTTACGGAGGATGTTGAGCTGTCCTCACCGGATAAAACGGTCCTGGAAATTGCAGCTTCCGCCCTGGAGGGGGAAGAACAGCGCTACCAGTTACTTGAGGAGCTTCAGGCTTCTAACCGGCAGCTCAAGCAGTTTGCCAATCTTGCGGCTCACGACCTGAAGCAGCCCCTGCGGACTGTTACCAGTTATCTTGAACTTCTGGAACGACGCTACAATGATGAACTGCCCAGAAAAGCGGTTGAGTATATTGAACGGGCGACTTCCGGAACCTATAACATGAAAGAACTGCTTGACGGGTTGCTGGATTATTCAAAAGTAAAGACCGGCGAAGAAGATTTTCAACAGGTAGATATTCAGAAGCTGGTAGAGGAGATTGAAGCTGATTTACAGGCACAAATTGAAGAGAATAGTGCTCGCGTGGAATATGATAATTTACCTGCTGTGCAAGGCGACAGAGCCCTGCTGGCCCGGGTATTTCAAAATTTAATCAGCAATGCCCTGACTTACCGCGGGGCGGAGGAGCCGCGGATAGAGATAACTGCTGAGGACAGGGGACAGATGATAGAATTTGCCGTGGCTGATAATGGGCTGGGAATGAGGCCGGCGGAGACAGAGAAAATATTTGAACTGTTCGAGAGGCTTCATTCGGACGAGGAAATAGAAGGCACCGGCATTGGGCTGGCCATCTGCCGAAAAGTGGTTGAACAACACGGCGGTGAGATCTGGGTGGAATCTGAGCCGGGAGAAGGGTCAACATTTTATTTTACTCTTCCAAAGAGCAGCTAAAATCCCCCGGTTTGGCACGCTGGTGCTCTTTTGGGTTTAACACGGAAC
>CAZKRS010000186.1:0-2227 GCA_964555265.1 uncultured bacterium
GGGGCGTTGAATTTGATGTCCCGGCAGAGGCCGGCGGCTCATTGCGGGTTGGTGAAGAGATTGATTTTGGCGGCAATGTCAAGGGCTGGCTCCTCTGGGCTGATCCCCACTCGGATGACGTCAACAACTCCAGCCTGGTCCTGAAAGTAAGATACGGAAACAACAGCGCCCTGCTTACCGGCGATATTGAAGGCCGGCACCGGTTTGATAATGAAGCCCGGCTGATTGGAAAATGGGGCGACCAGCTTGACGTGGATGTCTTAAAAATATCGCACCACGGAAGCAGAAACTCCACCCGGCAGGAGTTTGTGGACATAACCCGGCCCAAGCACGCTCTCATTCCGGTTGGCGGTTATAATACTTTCGGTCATCCCACCGACGAGGTGGTAAGCAGACTTAAGGAAGCCGGAACTCAGGTCCACCGCACGGACACGGATGGCTCCGTTTTCATGTTCATGGACGGCGAAAACATCCGCACCTTCTACAGACGTGATATGGGCGCATTCAAATAAAAAAAGAAAAGTTTTTGCAGTTACTTTTACACTTTTACACTTGCATTTGCGTTTTTACTTTTACACTTTTACACTTTCACACTTTCACACTCCAAAGGAGTGATCCTGATGGCCAAATGGTATGTTTACCTGGACGGGGAGGTCCAGGGGCCTTTTGAAAAAGAAAAACTGAAAGGAAAAATAACCCCCGAAATCCAGGTCTGCCCGGCGGGCACTGAAGATTGGAAAAAAGCGGCCGACGTGGCTGAATTAAAATCTATATTTGAAAAGGATAAACCGGAACCTGAGGCCGCAGCGAAAAAAGAAAAACAACCGGAACAACAAGATGAAAACACCTCCCCCCGTTCCGCTCAACCGGCGGATACAGAACTGGAAGAAAAGCCCGACAAACCCACCCTGAAAGATCTGCACATGATCTCTAAACAGGCCGCCGATGAAGAATTAACCCGGGAATATGAAGAATTCTGGGAAGCATACGACCGGGCGGAAAAAAGAATTCTCCGCAATGAAATGACGGACCGTAATATATGGCCTGAAGACGACCCCGAAGAGCAGGAACAGGGCGTGCTTTAACCGGCACTTGAAGAACCAATTTTACCTCCACTTTTAACCCCATGACAATCAAAAAAGCTCGCAAACGCGGCCGCTACGTGAAAAACCACGGCGAACTCAAGCGCCTTCATTCCCCTTATGATCCCCTCCGTGAAGCAGATGAAATAGAAATTCCCGAAGAAAAAGTCGATAAATATATAATTTTCGGGTGCGGACTGGGCTATCTGCTTCGGCGACTGGGAAAAATAGCCCCCGGCTGCCAGGTCCTGGTCCTCGATCCTTACCCCGAACTGATAAAAGAAGGCGGCAAAAGAGAAATATGGGCCGCCGAATCCTTTGAATCGATACAAATAATTGGTCCCTCCACCGAAGATATTATGGGCGCCCTGGGCGATTTTATCCCTCTCGAAGATAGCTCAAATTACCGGGTAATCCGGTGGAGAAAATATCAACATAAAGTTCCTGATTTTTTTGCCCCCGCTCTTTCTGCCCTCCAGCAGCTTCAAAAATATCAGCGGGTAAACCTGGAAACCCTGCGGCTGAATGGCCGGGACTGGCTGAAAAATTTCCGGCATAACCTGACGGAAATCGGAAACCATAAACAGGTCAAATTCGGCGGCAATCCCGGGAATATCGCCCTTGTCGCCGCCGGCCCTTCCCTGGACAACCAGCTTGACTGGTTGAAAACAAACAGGGATAAACTTACGGTTATCTCTGTTAACACCGCCGGGCCAATCTTAAAAAAACATGGGATCAAAGCTGATTTTCACGCGGCGGCGGACAGCAAATCGGTAGTGGCGGAAGACCTGCGCCACAGCAACATTAATAACCTCTTTGCCAGTCCATTTCTATCCCCGGGGATCCTCGGCGAACAGACGGTGAATTTCAGCTTGCTTGCTTTAAAATCTCCCCTCTGTAACTGGCTTCAGGAAGCCGATTTTCTTACCAGCGCCACCGCCGCCGGATCTGTAACGGTTACCGTTATCGATATGCTGCTTAATAACTGTCCGGGCAATATCTACCTGCTGGGGGGCGATATGGAATTTAAAGGCAACCGCTACTACGCCCGGGGCACCTGGCGGGAAGAAAAACTTCTTCAGAAAACAAACCGGTTCTGCTCCTACCTGCAGGCTTTCCTCGAGTGGCAGTGGAAATCAAAAAAT
>CAZKRS010000187.1:0-2209 GCA_964555265.1 uncultured bacterium
CCGGGGCCGGAAAGGTTGGCCGGCGCGTCTGCAAAAAGATGGAGAAATTATTTGGTGAGCAGATAGAGATTCTTGGATTCCTGGACGATAACCGGGAAGATTTTGAATATCCCATCCTCGGCAAGCTGGCCGATTTTGCGGAGGTTGTGCCGGAAGTTCAACCGGATAGTCTTTTCATATCAATTTCCAACATTGATGAGGATAAGATGCTGCGGATGATGGAGAAGGCCCGGGGTTTGGGTTTGCCGGTGAAGATTATCTCGGATGTGTTTGATATTGTAGCCCAGAAAGTTACGGGGGGAAGCCAGGAAAAATGGCCGGTAATAGAGATCCAGGACACGCCGGTGCGCAAAGCCCAGGTTGTTCTCAAGCGGGGATTTGACCTGGTGGGGGCCAGTTTGATAGTTCTTGTTCTGAGTCCGCTTTTTGTCTTGATTGCCCTGGCGATAAAACTGGAATCTTCCGGGCCGGTCTTTTTTACCCAAAAACGGATGAAAAGTCGGAACGAGGCCTTTGATTTTATAAAGTTCAGGACAATGTATGAGGATGCCGAGGAGAGGAAAAAAGAACTTATGGATGAGAATGAAAAGGAGGGGCCCATTTTCAAGATGAAAAACGACCCCCGGATCACCCGGGTGGGTAAATTTTTGCGCCGGTTTTCCCTGGATGAGTTTCCGCAGCTCTTTAACGTCCTGAAGGGGGACATGAGCCTGGTGGGGCCGCGTCCGCCGACGCCGGACGAAGTGGAAGAATACGAACCGTGGCAGGAAAAAAGGCTGGACGGTTACCCGGGGATGACGGGATTGTGGCAGGTCTCGGGGCGCAGCAACCTTGAGTTTGATGATATGTGTCTGCTGGATATATATTATTTGGATAACTGGTCGCTGGAGCTTGATATCAAGATTCTTCTCAAGACCATCCCCGCGGTGCTGACGGGACGAGGGGCGTATTAAGGAGTGTGGCGCGGGGAGATCGAGCGGGCGAGCTTGCGATCCTGCGAGCAAGCGAAAAGACCGTAAAGCAAAAGCAAAATCAAAAGCTAATTGACTGGATGAGGTGGCAGGGCGCGGGGAGATCGAGCGGGCGCAAAAAAATGGTGGGGGATTTAGGGGACTATTATGCTTTTACTGGATAACCAGCCAACCAGTCAACTGACTAACTAACTGGTTTAAAATTGACTCTGTTCTGCGCCTATAGTAAGGTGTAAACAGTTTCAAGTTCAAAGTTTTAAGTTTAAAAATCTTTACACCAAGGTTTAATTACATATTAGCGAAACTTCTTGTTTCACAAAAGGCTTATATCCCGAACAAAAGCCATTTGTACACAATAAAATGGACTTAATCGGAGACAGAGTTACCGCAGGTTCAGATTGTGAAAATTCAAAACTCTGGTGATTAGCATGGAAAAGGTTGCTCGCAGGTTTAATTCGTTTGAAGAGATGAATGAGGAGGATATCCAGGAATCAATTTCATTTACGCCGGAGGAGCGGGTGCGAAATTTTGTGATTTTGATGAATCGTGTTAAGCGTAATTATGAAAGAACCATGGAAGAAGCTTCCCCGAGGGTTTCCAGACACGTGGTGCGCAAGAATATAAATGACACTTGAAGCTGATTTTTTTCCTGCCGACACAGTTGATTTGCTTCGCCTGTTTGAGAAATATGGGGTCCGGTATCTTGTCATTGGGGGGCGTGCGGTGAATTATCATGCATATACCCGGACAACGGCTGATTCGGATTTGTTTTTTGCTCCAACTGTTGAAAATTCCCGAAGGGTTTATAAGGCGTTAAAGGAATTTTGGGGTGGTGAAGTGCCGGCGGTAGAGAAAGCAGATGAGCTGGTGGAACAGGGAATTTGGCTGCAGTTAGGTTACAAACCGGCTCGGATTGACTTGTTAAACCGGGTTGAGGGGATTGTTTTTGAAGAGGCCTGGGAACGGAGGGTTGAAGAGCAACTGGGGACGGAGCCACCGGTAACAGTTTTCATTGTTTCCCGGAAAGATTTGATAAAAGCGAAGAAAAAAGCGGGGCGATACGTTGATAAAGCAGATTTAGAGTATCTGCAAAAAGCCGAGGAGCAGCAGGATGAATAACTCGAGCAGGCGAACATGCGATCCTGCGAGCATGCGTAAAATCGGGGAAGGCAAAAGCAAAATCAAAAGCTAATTGACAGGATTTACAGGATTGACATGATAAAGGCTGATTATTTTTT
>CAZKRS010000188.1:0-2185 GCA_964555265.1 uncultured bacterium
TTCCAGCTCGTTCTTAAGAGCTTTTTTCATTCGTTCCCAGACCTCCGAAGTTGTACAGTCTTCAAACCGCTCACAGACCCGGGGGTTATCAATACAATCTACAGGTGCCAGCGAACCCTCCAGGGTGGTAATAATTTCAAAACAACTCAGCTGCTCCGGTTCTACAGCTAAAATATAGCCCTGGGAGGTCCGGGAAATAATTCCGGCACTCTTAAGACTGGATATTATTTGCCCCAGATATTTCATAGAAATATCCTGACTTGCCGCAATGTCCTTGAGCAGGCGCGGATTTCCGTTATTATTGGCAAGATCAACAAGAGCCCTCAAACCATAACGACCGCGCGTGGAAATTTTCACACCGGATTTTCACCTCTTTTTTATTATAACTTATTTTTATTCATATTTATTTCTACCAGTTCAATTGAATTAGTAGAACAGTATATAATATTTTTAAAATAAATAAAACAGTTTTCCAGGCAAAGACTGACTAAATCTTCCCGGTTTGCCGGGTTGGGTCGGATTATCCCCGACAAAAAGCCGGGGCACATAATCTGTCTTATAGACAGCCGTCATCCAGCACTCAATCGGGCATTTACAGAGTTAGGTATAGTTTTATCAATGAGTCCCCTCTAAAAATCCCCCTCGGGGGAGGAGTTAGGTAGGGGTGAAAACGGGTTTTTAGGACCTTCTGGGAACTGAAATATTCACAAATAGACTTTTTAGAGTGTATTCATTAGTTATTTTCCCGCCGGGGAAATAAAACCAGGGGATGGCCGGGTTTGATGGCCAGGTTTACCCTGTCCCCGTCCTTGAGTCTTTTGGAGTGGCCGGATAGGCAGTGGATTTTCGTTCCCGATCTGAGTTCGACCAGGTAATGAAAAAATTTGCCTTTAAATTCTGCTTCCCTGACGGTCCCCTCAAAATTATCCTCCTCGCCAGGATAAACTTCAACATCATCGGCCCGGAGAACAAGTTCGAATTTATCCGTATCTTTAGCCGGTAGCCGGACATCATCTACCGAAAGCGCGCCAATCTCGGTGATGATTTTATCCTTCTTTCGCTGTGCCGGTAAGAAATCGGTAGGGCCGAGAAAATCAGCTACAAACCTGGTCTGAGGGTTTATTACCACTTCTTCGGGGAGATCTACCTGTTCCAGAACTCCTTCTTGCATCACCGCCATCCTGTCCCCCAAAAACATAGCCTCCTCCTGGTCGTGGGTGACAAAAATAGAGGGGGTTCCGGCCTCTTTCAGGATATCTTTAACTTCCCGGCGCATTCGCTGGCGCAGTTGCTTGTCCAGGTTACTGAACGGTTCGTCAAGCAGAAGCACCCGGGGAGTGGTGACCAGCGAACGAGCAAGAGCAACCCGTTGTTGCTGGCCGCCCGATAACTCTTCCGGGTAGCGATTTCTATGTTTTTCCATATCTACCAATTCCAACACTTCCCGTATTTTTTCCTCCCGGTTGGGCTCGCTTGTTTTTAAACCGAAACCTATATTTTCCAGGACAGTCAGGTGGGGAAAGAGAGCCAGGTCCTGGAAAACCATACCAATATCACGGTGTTCGGGAGGGACGTGCAATTCGGGCTGAGAAATCGGGTCTTCATTCAGCCGGATCTGGCCCCGGTCGACCTCTTCAAAACCGGCTATCAGTCGCAGCAGTGTGGTTTTACCACAGCCCGAGGGACCAACCAGCGATAATATTTCATCGTTAAAAAGGTCCAGGCTGAATTTTTTTACCGCCGGTTCATTGTTTCCGGGGTATGTTTTCCACAGGGATTTTAACTGGAGGACAATTTTTTTCATCAGAAGTCAAACCCCCTCTTGCGAAGGTTTACATTCAAGCCCCACAACAGGGAGAGAACCAGGAAGGTGGCAAATATCAAAATTAAACTGTGGGCACCGGCCCGGGCAAAGAAGGCCTCTTCAGTTGCCTGCCAGATCCGGGTGGCCAGGGTTTCAAATCCCGTCGGCCGCAGAAGTAAAGTTGCCGGGAGTTCTTTCATTGTGGTTAAAAAAACCAGGGCGCCGCCGGCCAGCAGCCCGGGTTTGAGCAGGGGAAGAATTACTTCTTTGAAAATTTTTAGCCGGCCTCTTCCCAGGGAACGTCCCGCTTCTTGCAGCTGGGGATTAATCTGAGAGAGAGAATTTTTTGTTGTGCCCACCGCCTGGGGTAAAAAACGAATT
>CAZKRS010000189.1:0-2177 GCA_964555265.1 uncultured bacterium
TGCCAATTATTTTTTAAGGTGAAATCTTATGGTAAAAATCATAAGTAAAGAAAAAATTGCCCCCAAAATTTATGAAATCAAAGTTAAGGCGCCCCGGGTTGCCGTTTCTGCTCTCCCGGGCCAGTTTGTGGTTCTCCGGTTGTTTAAAAAAGGCGAACGGTTCCCCCTGACGGTGGTTGATACGGAAAAAAACACGGGAGAGGTTACCCTTGTTGTTCAGGCGGTGGGTAAGAGCACTCGCCAGCTGGTTTCTTTTTCTGAAGGAGATCAGATTCTTGATTTTTTAGGACCGCTTGGTGAACCGGCTGAAATTGATAATTTTGGCCGGGTGGGTTGCCTGGCTGGCGGAGTGGGGGCCGCTTTAATCTTTCCCGTGGCCCGCACATTATATGAGAAAGGAAACGAAGTGGTTATTTTTCTTGGAGCTCGTAGTGCAGATTATTTAATTCTTGAAGAGCGGTTAAAACGAGTAAGCAGCGAGTTAATTATAACCACGGATGACGGCAGCCGGGGAATCAAGGGGTTTGGAACTGAAGTTTTAGCCGAAAATTTAAAGGGAGAGGAGCATTTTAACCGGGTGTTTGCTGCCGGCCCGATTCCCATGATGAAAGCGGTAAGCGAAGTGACCAGACCCTACGAAATTAAAACCACGGTAAGTTTAAATCCGATTATGGTGGACGGCACCGGCATGTGCGGGGGCTGCCGGGTGACTGTAGACGGGCAGACAAAGTTTGCCTGCATGGATGGGCCGGAATTTAACGGTCACAGGGTTGATTTTGACGAACTGATCAACCGCCGGCAGTTTTATGATCAGCATGATAAATGCCGGCTGGAAGAACTTTAAACCCGGCAACTTTTTGCAATATTTAATTATTTCACAGGAGTTATAGAAATGGCAGAGAAAAATTCGGAAACTAAAAATAACCGTCAGAACCAGCGCCGTCGGGAGCCGATGGGAAGGATTG
Organism: uncultured bacterium; assembly: GCA_964555265.1. Classification (GTDB taxonomy): domain Bacteria; phylum T1Sed10-126; class T1Sed10-126; order T1Sed10-126; family T1Sed10-126; genus CAZKRS01. Next base: position 966 of record CAZKRS010000189.1, read on the forward strand.
ATGATTTTCTGGAAGTAGTCCTTGGTTTTACGGAAGAACAGGCCCTGGCTGAGGCTGAAAGATGTCTGGAATGCTCGGAACCACTCTGCGTTGAAGGCTGCCCGGTTAATATTGATATTCCGGGTTTTATCAAAAAAATTAAAGAAAGTAATTACCGGGAAGCCGGAAATAAGATCCGGGAGGATAATCTTTTGCCGGCTGTCTGCGGGCGTGTCTGCCCCCAGGAGGACCAGTGTGAAAAAGTCTGTGTTCTTAAAAACACCGGCCAGCCGGTGGCCATTGGTGCCCTGGAGCGCTTTGCCGCCGATCACCTTCCTCGCGAGACTTTAAATGAGCAGATTCCGCCGCCGGGGGAATTTAATGTAGCCGTTATAGGTTCGGGCCCGGCCGGTCTTACTGCGGCCGCGGATCTGCGGCGTTTTGGCCATAATGTAACTGTGTTTGAGGCTTTTCACGAACCGGGCGGAGTCCTGGTCTACGGGATTCCGGAGTTTAGACTGCCCAAAGATATTGTGGCTAAAGAGGTTGAATATCTGCGGGAACTGGGCGTTAAATTTAAAATGAACACCTTCGTTGGCCGTACGATCACTATTGACGAATTACTAAATGAAAAGGGATTTGACGCCGTGTTTATCGGTTCGGGAGCCGGGACTCCTCGTTTTCTTGGTATCCCCGGTGAAAATCTACCCGGTGTATATGCCGCCAATGAATTTCTGGCCCGGATTAATTTGATGAAAGCTTACCGCAGTGATTACCAGACTCCCATCAAAATCGGTGATAAAGTTGCAGTGATCGGGGGTGGCAACGTAGCCCTTGATGCCGCTCGTTCGGCCCGGCGGCTCGGTCAGCCCCGGGTTAATCTTATCTATCGCCGCAACCGGGAGCAGATGCCCGCCCGGGTTGAGGAGGTTCACCATGCCGAAGAGGAAGGAATTAATTTTTATTTTCTGTCCACTCCCGTCCGTCTTATTGGTGGGGATAACGGCAGGGTTCAGGCTGTGGAGTGCCAGGAAATTAAACTTGGAAAACCTGACTCTTCGGGACGGCCGCGCCCAATAGCTCAGCCGGGGACTGAACATATAATTGAAGCTGATACAGTTGTGGTGGCTATTGGCTCCCGGGCCCGGGAATTGCTTGCTGAAACTACCGAAGGTTTGCAAACTACCGAGTGGGGAACCCTGCAGGTGAACCAGGACACCGGCGAGACATCAA
>CAZKRS010000190.1:0-2158 GCA_964555265.1 uncultured bacterium
TTGGCCAGGGGCTGGAGTTATTTTTGGCGGAAAATTATACTTTTGGTGTTGATGTTGGTCCCTACCAGGTGGATCTTGAAGATGACGATACTTCTATTTCCGCTGACGGCTGGGAGATAATCATGAATTTAAATTTCAAATTCTATTTTTGAGGATATAAATTTTATGATAAAAATCAGCAAGTTATTTATCTGTTTGATTGGGCTGGTTCTCTTTTTTACCGCAGTTGTTCCCGCTGCCGGTTTCCATATCGGTCCCATGCAGGCGGTTGAAGAGCGGGCGGAAGAGCTTGATGAGAAAGTAAGTGACCACTGGGTAGAAGTCTGGGATTCGGAGTGCGAACCGCTTTATGAGCCGTACTGGGCCTATGAAGAATCACGGGACTGTGCCCTGGACGCCGGTATTTCCATGGATGTGGTTGATTACTGGAATTCCAACCCCGGTCGTGCTCCCGATAAATTTCTCACGAAAACCGAAGAGTATGAATCACCCGAAAAATTTATTATTGCTTCCGAACCGCTGGGTGAAGGACGGGGTATAGATTACGGGGATTTGGCCTGGGCGGATGTTAACCGCAACGGCCGCCTGGACCTTGCAGTTGCGGGCCTGGATTCGGACAGCACTCCCCGCCTGGTAATATTTGAAAACCTGGGTGGGGGTGAGTTTTCAATAGCCGCCGAGCCGATGAGTGAAGGAGCGGGGCTGCGCAGTGCTGCTCTTGCCTGGGGAGATTTTAATAATTCCGGTTACCTGGATCTCGCAGCGATGGGTTATGATGATGCCGAGGATGAAGGCAGCCGGCGGCTGATAATTTTCCGTAACGATGGTAATTTTAACTTTGAAAACGCAGGTGAGCCGCTTGGAGACGGCGAAGGTTTGGAACGGGGGGATTTAACCTGGGTGGATTATTCAAACAACGGGATGACGGACCTGGTAGTCACCGGGTTTGACGGTAATAATCCTCGATTTATTGCAATGCCCAATCAGACCGAACTCGAGGAGGGAAGCGAGGAGTTCCAGACTGACGAGAATGACTGGGAGGAACCTTTCGGAGAAAACGCGGGTTTAAGTAATTACTCGGCGGTTGCCGCCGGGGATTTTACTCAAAACGGCTGGCCGGACCTTGCCGCCTTGGGGTGGGACGGGAATAATAAAAGACTTGTTGCCATACAGAATTTAGGGCTGGAGAATGGTGGAGACACCTGGTTCGCCGGGGAAGGGACGGATTATTTCCATGAACTTTCGGATACGGCGGCCGGATTGGACCGGGGAGACCTTGCCTGGGGTGATATAACTGACGCTACTGGCCTGGACCTGGCGGTTGTTGGTCGCGGAGCCGGTAATACCGGCCATATATACGTGCTGCAATATAATGGAAAATTTGAAGTGGAATTTGAAGGTAACAATGAACTGGTTGGAGTTGGTTACTCATCGATTGCCCTTGGTGATTATGACAACTCGGGCAGGGTGGACCTGCTGGTCAGCGGTAAAGACAGTGAGGACACGAAGTGGCTGGCTGTTTATGAAAATGAAGGAAACGAAATTAATCTTGCCCATGAACCGTTAAAGGAGAATACTGAAGATAGCGGGCTGATCCGGGGGAATGTAGCCTGGGCTGATTTCAGCGGTCGAGGCCGGCTTGGTTTTGCCGCCGGAGGATCCACGGCCGACGAGGAACGATTCCTGGTTTTTGAGAATTATGTTAACGAGGAAGAAAATATTCGTCCCGGGAAACCTTCAAATATCCGGGAAGAGGTTTACGAGGATACGGTGGTTCTTAAGTGGGATGCCCCGGTTGATGACCGAACCTCCCCGGGGTCTTTGAGTTATTTGATCCGGGTAGAAACTGGTCCCGGTGAAGATGATGTTATAAGCGAAGGATCCGTTAATTCACACCAATACTATAACAGGCTCACCGGGAGAGTTGCCCCTCCTCGCAGTGAGGCAATTTTATATGATTTACCGCCCGATTCCTATGATTGGAGGGTTAGGGCTGTTGATTCCGGATATAAGCTTTCCAGGTGGAGTGAACCCGGAACTTTTGAAGTTGTGGGCCAAGAGGATTAATTTGTATTATTTTTTTTGATTAAACTCCTGTAAATCAAATCCACCACCAGCATACTTACAAAAGCCAGGGCAATATTAACTATTCCTACCA
>CAZKRS010000191.1:0-2152 GCA_964555265.1 uncultured bacterium
GAGAATATATAACAACAAGAAGACAATAAATATAAAAATTGCTGTTCCGTTTTTCAACCGTGAAAAAAGTTTTTTTCGGTTGAACCGGTCAACATTAGGCTCCTGATTTTTCGACAACAGACCGGGAATTAAGAGCACTGGAGCAAGAATTGTCAAAAAAGCCAGGTAGCCGGAATTCAGGATAATGAAAATTCCTCCGGCTCCCCCGGCACTTATGAGCAGAAGTGCGCTGCAGTAAACCGGTTCATCAACGAACAGCATTAACGCTGCCGGCAGAATAAAAATAGCCGAAAAAACTGAAAAAGATAATTCTGTCATAATCATCACTCAATTTAACAGCTGAATATACACCCTGGTTTTTCAAGAATCTTCAAGTAATTGGTTTTTTCGCCAGACTAAATTTTCCGGGGAGTCTATTGACTCAGTAACCGCCTCCGATAATTTAATCGCCGCCCGCAAACAGGCCTCTTCGCAGTAACCACAGTTAATACAACGCCCAATATTAATCGAAAATGAACGTGCATAGGCCTTACCTTCTGATACCGGTTTATCTTCCGGATTTTTTGCGGCCCTGACTCTGATAATATTTACCGGGCAGTTGAAGGAACACAGCCCACAACCCACACATAGTTCCCGTCCTTCTTCATTTAATTGCAACCGGGGGAAACCCGGTTCACTGGTGGAGTATTCCGGTGCCGGCTGTTTTCGTCCTTCAAGCATATATTTTAGCTGATATTTAATTATACTGAAAATTTTAATTATCAATTTTTTCACCTCCCGTTTCCAGCGGGGTGCTGGAATTTTTGTTTTTCTCCAGGGTAACGGTTTTTTCGGTTGGATTTTGTAAGGTCCCAAATCGGATTATTACCAGCGTAACTGCGAAAATTAACAAGGAAGCTAAAAAAAGCTGAGCACTCAGCGGACCGTAAAAACCGGTAATAAAACTGGTGCTTATGAGGTTGATAGCGGCAAGGCTAACGCCCAGTTTCCATAACAGAGCCCGCACCTGCCGGTGAGAAAGCCGGCCCAGTGTTAAGCGGGTGAAGGAAAATATAGAAAATAGAACAGTTAATTTACAGAAAAACCAGGAAAACTCCCATATATAGTCGACCCCGGGAATTGTGGTTAAAGTTTTCCAGCCTTCCCAGGTGTAAAAAGGAGCCCTGCCGCCGCCAAAAAACAGAACGACCATTAAACTGCTAATTCCAACCGTGTATAACTGCTCGCCGCCTGTATACAGAGTTGCTTCAATGCCGTGAATTTTACGTTTATAAGCGGAGTCTAATTTTGAAAAATTGTTGTAAAAAAAACGGTAGAAGAAAAAACGGGTCACGAGAAAGTATACAAACACTCCGGGAAGTTGGTATGCAAAAAGCCAGCCGTTCTCCCCCTGGAAGTCAATCAATTCAGCCGGAGAAAGTGTGCTGGCCGCTGCAGCCCCCGCCATGATTACCAGTCCCAGTGAAATAGCGGCCGGGAAGAAAAGATCATCGAATCTTTTTTTACCTATCCGGGATATCCGGTCTTTTTCGGGGGAAAGATAAAATCCCGCTATAGCAAGAGGCAGAATTAGAAACAGAAGATAAAGAAGCCCGGGTTTGCGGGCTGCGAAATAGAAAATATTAAAATTTGTCAGTTCGGAATAAAGTTCGGTAAAAGTAAAATAAGCCCGACCGAAGGGGATGAAAAAATAGATGAATATTCCTCCGAGGAAAAAAACTCCCCCGGCCAATAGATTAACAGCCTTGGAGGCCGGCCGGCCGCCCGGTTTTAATTTGAAAATAGATTTAATTGAATTTACCGGCAAGAAAAAATGCCCGGTTTTTTTTTGAAGTTTAACCTTCAGCAAAGATGATTTTATCCAGCAGTGAATAAAGTTAGCCCAGCGACATAGAAGATATGCTATCAAAAGGATAAAAAATACCCGGAGTAGCAATCCGACCGGATAATAAAGATCGGGCATAATTTAACTCTCCTCCCCGGCCGGTTTAACTTCCCGGACCCGGCGGGAAGTACTCATACCTTCAAATATTTCTTCCGGGATATCCTCCCTGATATTCCAGGGGATCATCAGGCTTCCGGGCGGAGGATTATCAGTGATATCTACGGGCCGGGTCAGCGTTGTATTTTCTACCTGGAGGGAAAGTTTTGT
>CAZKRS010000192.1:0-2148 GCA_964555265.1 uncultured bacterium
TTGGCCCCCTCACCCTGGCCCTCTCCCGCGGAGGGGAGAGGGAATATGCATGCCCGCGATGTAGAGGGCACAAATACAGAACCCTCCCCCTTGACGGGGGAGGGCAGGGTGGGGGTGTCAATGTTTTAAAATTTATATGGAGTGATTGCTCTGGTTAGTGACAATAGCTTTTTTAAAGATCACATTGCTTATTTTGTTCATCTTCTGCGCAGGCAGGGGGTGCGGGTGGGAACGGCGGAACTGCTGGAAGCGCTGGAGGCGGTTTCTGCAGCCGGGCTGGCTGATCCTGCCGTTTTCAAAGCGGCTCTCAAAGCCACCCTGGTAAAAAAGCCCGCGGATTTTGAGGTTTTTAACCGTACTTTTGATAAGTATTTTATTCCCCCGGAGGAAAAAGAGAAAGAACTGGAATGCGGAAGGGAGTGTGAGGAAAAATATAAGGATTCTTTATCCGTGGCCGAGGAAGAGCTTAATTTTATGGGCGAGCAGCTTACTCTTGAGGAAGAGGAAAAAGTTGTTTTTGCTTCTTTGCCGGATAAAGAGCGGGACCGGATAAAGCAGTTTGTGGAGGAAACGGAACAGGGGAAAAAGGTGGGACAGGCCTTCAAGCCGGTTCTGGAAGCCATAGTAAAAGGGTCTTTGCGCTACTGGCGCAGCCGTAACGGTGAACCGGTAAAGCGGCCTCCCTCTGTTACGGGTGATCCCGGCTGGGACTGGATGCTTTCCGGCAACGGTGAAGGTGGGTCAGGCAGCGGTGAATCCGCCCTTAAAGATATCGATATGAGTCTTATTGCGGAAAAAGATGTGCCCGAGGCGGCGGAGCTTATCCGCAAAATGTCGCACCGTCTGGCGGGTTCTTTATCCAGGCGTTACCGCATGAGCAAAAAAAGAAAAGAACTGGACTTACGGCGCACCATAAGGGATAATATCAGTTACGGAGGTTATTTTTACCACCTCAGATACAGGCGGCCCGGCAGAAACAAGTTGCGTTTGCTGCTCCTTTGCGATGTTTCCGGGTCTATGGTGCGCTATACCGGTTTTATCCTTCCGTTTATATACGGGTTAAATACAGTGATAAGTGATATTGAAAGTTTTGTGTTTGCCGAGAATCTTGAGCGCATAACCGGATATATGGAAAGAGGGGTCGCTTTTGAGGAGACCATGAAGGAGTTAATGCGCAGAAACAGGCAGTGGGGCGGGGGAACCAGGATTGATGTTGCTCTGGACAGACTTATGAGAGATTATGCCGAGGTGTTGACCCCGAAAACAATTGTCATTATAGTCAGTGATACCAAAACAACGTCTCTGGCCAAATCCCTGTCCGGCATTAATGACCTCAGATTCAGGGTGAAAGATATTATCTGGCTGAACACGCTGCCGGTAGCGGACTGGGACAGGTTCCGCTCGGTTCAGACGTTCCGTGAAGTGACACAGATGCACCCCTGCAACAGACTGGCCGATCTGGAGCAGGTTTTTGAGAAGAAGATTATTTAGGAGGAGGTTTGTTGTAATGAGTGTAAAAATAGCTGTAGCAGGAAAAGGCGGCACCGGTAAAACCACGATTTCCGCACTGTTGATTCGTTACCTGATTAATAAATACCCGGAAAAAGCCATTTTTGCCATTGATGCCGATGCCAATGCCAATCTTAATGAGGTTCTTGGCCTGGAAGTAGAGGAAACCATCGGGAGCATACTGGAAAGTGTTAAGGATCCCAAGGCGGTTCCCACCGGGATGACCAAAGATATGTTCATTGAATACGGCCTGAGCCGTTCCCTGGTGGAAACAGATCATTATGACCTGCTGGTTATGGGAAATCCCCAGGGGCCGGGTTGTTATTGTTTCCCCCTGGATTTACTGAGAAAATATATTGAGCGGCTGGCCAAGAATTATGATTTTGTAGTGACCGATAATGAGGCCGGGCTGGAGCATTTGAGCCGCAAGATTATCCCGGCTATGGATCATCTGCTGGTGATAAGCGATGCCACTACCCGGGCGGTTCGTTCCGCCGGCAGGGTTAACGATATTGTAAAAAATGTGGGTATTGATGTGGGGAAAATTTCTCTGATTATTACCCGCGGGGATGAAAGTGCGGCGGAACAGTTAAAGGATGAGATAGAGAAAACGGGCATTGAGTTGCTGGGGACGGTTCC
>CAZKRS010000193.1:0-2126 GCA_964555265.1 uncultured bacterium
AGCGAGGGACCAGCCGCGTGCGGTGGATAATGTGGACCGGTTCCACCCGGGCGGCTCTGGATATGCCGCTGACCGGGCACGGGCACGGAATTTTCCAGCTTGTATTCCCCAATTACCGCCCGACTTTTTATCATCGTTTCCGGGTAAGTCATAATACCCGCCACAGTCATAACGAATACATGGAAGTTCTGATGGAAAACGGGGTGGTGGGGCTGGCTTTATTTTTAACTATTATGGTCAGCCTGGGAATATTTGGCTATAGATTTTTACTGCGCAACCGGAGACGGTTTTATGCCTGGCTGGTTATTGGTCTGTTAAGTGCGGTGGCCGCAGGTCTTGTCCAGAACCTGGCCTCGGTAAATCTGCGCTGGATGTCTTCCACCTTCACCTTCTGGTTTATATTAGCGATGACCTGCGCTTCCATCCGGGTTGCCGCCGGGAAAGGGAAGAAACAAGACAAAAAGGGGAAGACCTCGGCAATCAGCCGTTATTCCCGTTATTTGCCCGAATTTGGCTGGAAAACCCCGGTCCATTTGATTATTATTCTGTTGCTTTTATTCTGCGGGTATGAGTTTTACAAACTCCTCCGGGGGGATTTCAACCTGAAAAAAATGAACATGTACATCCAGATGGCGGAGGCCGACCAGGTTTCCTGGGAAGAAGCGGCAGCTGTAGGGGAAAAAGCACTTGATTATTCACCTTACAACCTCTCAACTCGGTACAAACTGGGTTATATTTATCTTTCCCTGCGCCGGCATGAGGAGGCGGGGAAGCAGTATGACAAACTTACGGACCTGGCGCCAAATTATGCTCAGATCCATAATAATATTGCCTTGATCGAACGGAACCTGGGCAATCCATACCGGGGTTTGCTGGAGTTTGAATGGGCCACCCGCCTCGAGGATAACCTGCGCAATCATTTTAATATGATGCAAAATTACCGGGAACACGGGCTGGAAGAACGGCTTCGTTATCACTCCTTGTATATGCCCCGGATCGAACGGGAAAACTGGATGAGTAATACCTACATACAATCACAGCAATTGCTGGAAAATAATCATTCTGGCGCTGAAAGCACCGGTGAAGATAAAACTTCTGATCGCCGCCAGCGTCTGCAGGCGTTCAGGTTCGGCGCCGAACACTGGTATCGTTCCGATGAAAATCTGTCCAATAAATTTGCCATGTGGAGCAAATTTGCAGATCCTTTTTCGATGGATACCCTGGCGGCAGTTGCCCGGCTTGAACAGCAGGGTTATGAACTTGATCCGTTATTAGCCCTCGGTCTGGTGAGCAGATTTAGAGAGCACCCGGGTGATGAAACAGCAGTTTTTCGCCAGCAGTATTACCAGCTTTTTAGCGAAAAAATTGAAGAAGACGACAGGTGGAGACTGGTTCTGGCTGAATTGCTGGGCCAGATGGATGAAAAAGAAGAGGCTCTGCGGATAGTTGGACCTTTTGCAGAAGAATGGGAGCAGATACCCCGTTACAGGGATGTCCTGGAATTCATAGAGTCTTGACCGAAAGTGGTCAAGTTATTTTTTCCCAGAGGTAGTAAATTATTCCGCTGTAGAGAAACAGGGGGCCGTAGGTAAAAAGAAGAGGGGAAAAATCTCCGACTAAAAAACGCAGGCTACCTGATTGGCCAAAAGCAAGGGAGCTGTTGTATATCGCCCAGTAAGCAAACCCGATTATAAGGCAATAACCAACCCCGGCCGGTCGGGAGATACCTTTTTTTATTCCCAGCAGGATGCCAATAATTCCCAGGACCAGGTTGCTGAGAGGGAAACTGAATTTCCAGTGCCAGTAGACCCGTTCGGCATCTATATTCATTCCCCGGCGCTGTCTGAAATTAATCGCCTGCTCAAGCCCCCGCAGTGTGAACTGTTCCGGTTTTTTGTCAATCCGGCGGGGGTCGTGATTGATAACCCGGGCCAGCATTCCCGGGGGCTCGAAGGCAAAGTAAATTTTGTCCTGTGTTTTGGTCACATGTTCTCCGCCCGGGGTGAATTTGCGGATTTCCGGTTCAAATAGTTTCCAGCCGACCCCGGTTTCATAGCGGCCCCGGCCGGCTTCCCATCGCTCGGTTACTCGACCGTTCTCTTGAAAATCGATCGATACCTCCTTCA
>CAZKRS010000194.1:0-2110 GCA_964555265.1 uncultured bacterium
TGTCCGAAAAATTGTGTAAAAAAATCTTGTTCTCATTCTCATAGACATCCTGTCTATTCCGAGGCAAGTCTTTTGCAAACGAAACTTCCTGTTTCGCAAAAGGCTTATATTCCGAACAAAAGCCATTTTTACACAATAAAATGGACTTAATCCAACAGACTCAAATTTGTTCAAAAAATATATTCAATATGAGACTATAATAGGTTCTGTTACTCCTGTTTTGTTTATTTTAAATAATTTCCTCTGGAGTTAGTCTACAGATGACCACAGATATGCTTAAATTTACTATCGACAACAAAGAAATCGAAAAACCGTTTGGGATTACTCCCCTTGAAATTTTCAGGGAAAATAATATCCAAATAGAAGATGAAGAAAATCCGGTCATGGGAGCGGCACGGGACCAGCACATGATTTCCCTTCGCCATCCCCTTGAAACGGGCGGACTGCTGGAGCCAATCCACTACCTGGATCGCTATGGAGAACAGTTCTACCGCCGTGGTGTATCCCTGGTTCTCGGACTGGCCGTCAGCCGGCTTTACTCGCTACGGGAACTGGAGATTGGTCATTCGCTTGAGCACGGATATTATTATCAGCTTAACGACCACCAGCCGGCGACCGTTGAAATACTGGGAAAAATAGAAAATGAAATGAGAAAAATCATTGGAGAGAATTACCCGCTCGAAGTAGTTAAAAAATCCCACGATGAGGCCGTAGAAATTTTCCGTAATAGAAACCAGTTCGACAAAACTCTGCTTCTTTCCGGCTGGGAGCCGGAAAAGATCGAGATCTGCAAACTTGAGGATTATCTTGATCTTGCCTACTTCCCCGTTCCCGCCTCGACAGGACAGCTTCCAAATTTTGAACTTCGTCCCTATACACCGGGGTTCATCCTTCGTTTTCCAGATGCCCGTGATATCAACAGAATCCCCGAAGCTATTGACCAGCCCAAACTTTTTCAGATTTACCGGGAAACTAAGGAATGGGCCAAGATACTTGAGGTTAATAATATTGGTTCCTTAAACGAAGTAATAGAAGAGGGAAATATTTCCGAATTTATAAAAATATCCGAAGCACTGCACGAAAAAAAGATCAGCCAGATCGCCGATACAATACATGATAATCTGAACACCCTTGATATGATAACAATTGCCGGCCCCTCAAGCAGCGGTAAAACTACTTTTTCCAAGCGACTGGCCATTCAGCTCAAGGTTAACGGTATCGAACCCGTCAGAATATCCACTGATGACTATTTTGTTCCCCGGGAAGAAACCCCCCGGGATGAAGAAGGCAACTATAATTTTGAGGCTCTCGAAGCAATCGATCTTGATCTTTTTAACTCCCATCTTGAAAAACTTCTCCGGGGGGAAACAATTCAGATCCCCGAATTTTCGTTTGAAAAAGGCAGAAGGAAGGATAAGACCACGCCGCTTAAACTTACCGCGGACCAGCTGGTTATCGTGGAAGGTATTCACGGCTTGAATCCCCGCCTGACCGAGGCAGTTCACCGGCACCGTAAACATCTTATTTACGTCAGCGCTCTCACCCAGCTGGTAATTGACGACCACAACCGGATCAGCACCTCGGATTCACGTTTGATTCGCCGAATTGTCAGGGATGTTATTTTTAGAGACATCCCCCCTAAAACAAATATTGAACGCTGGCCCAGCGTTCGGAAGGGGGAAGGTAAATATATTTTCCCCTACCAGGAACTGGCTGATTCGATGTTTAATTCTTCCCTGCTCTACGAGCTGGCCGTGCTAAAACCGTATATAAAATCTGCACTTAACCAGGTAAAACGGGGAAGCGAAGCTTTCCGGACAGCCAATCGAATCCGGAGATTCATTGATCTCTTCAAACCGATCGATTCAAAAGAGGTACCCCCGACTTCTATCCTGCGGGAATTTATCGGCGGAAGTTCTTTTAACTATTAATTTCCAAAAATAACGGATATCCCGTTTTAATACAGCTGAAAGCTAAAAGCCAAGGAACCAGCTAACTGGCTAACTAACTTCGCCCGGATTAGAAGTGTAATAGTTTTTAGGCCTGAAAGGCCGACATAAATACAGCCCAGGGTGTAAACCCTGGGTCACAGATGTATAACAGATTTCAA
>CAZKRS010000195.1:0-2104 GCA_964555265.1 uncultured bacterium
GATTTCTTCTACCACCGATTTGAAACTGACCTCTTGATCCTTTTTTTTCTCTTTTAGCTCATTATAACGCCGGTTGGCCCGAATATCAAGCGAAGCATCAAGAAAAAATTTGTGCCGGGCATCGGGAAATACCACCGTCCCTATATCTCGCCCGTCCATTACCACCTGACCCGACTGACCCATTTTTCGCTGTTTCTTCACAAGATGTCTGCGAACACGAGGCAGCGCAGCCACCCGGCTGACTTTCTTATGAACACGGTTCTCACGGATATCTTCCGAGACATCCTCCCCGTCCATGTATACTTTCAATTTTCCTTCGTCAAAAGTTATTCTCATTTTCGTGTCTTTTAAAAATTCCACCAGCTTATCTTCATTGTTCACGTCCACTTCGTTTCGCAGCGCTTTCAAACAGAGACAGCGATACATGGCCCCGGTATCAATATATTCCCAGTCCAGACGGCGCGCAACTTCCTTGGCCACCGTACTTTTCCCGCTTCCCGCCGGACCGTCAATAGCAATCACTTCTTTTTTCGAATTATTCATATTATCTCAATTCCCCTGGCTTTCTGATTAAGTAAACGTTCCGCTTCTTCTTTTTCTTCGGCCCGTCTGAAGGCCAGTTTTATTGTTCCTTTTTCCCCTTCCCGGACCCTCAATACTTCAATATCACAGATATTGATCTCAGCTTCCCCGAGGATACCAGTTACTTCGGAGAGTATTCCCGGCCGGTCCGGAGCCTGAATCCGGAGCTCAAACAGACTGCCAATCAAACCTTTCGCCCGGGTGGGAATCTCGTCTTGTAACTGCCGGGAGTCTTCCAGCCAATCCGTCAGCTTTTCCCAGCGCCCGGCAGATAATAAAGATTTTACATGATCAAGAACTTTTTGAAACTCCGTTATAGTCTCAACAATTTTATCGTTGTTGGTTTCCAGTATATCCCGCCAGAGATCCGGATCACCTCCGGCAATCCTGGTCGTGTCCCGGAATCCTCCCGCCGCAAGCGGCAATGTCTGTTCTTTCAAGCTCCCCCCGGCGGTCTGGAGCAATCCGGAGGCTACCAGGTGCGGAAGATGACTTACCCGGGCCACCACCCGGTCATGTGTTGGAGGATCAAGAACCATTATATGCGCTCCTAACCGCTCCCAGATCTGTTTTACCTTCTCAAAAGCTTCCCTCTCCCGCTGTTTCCGGGCTGCCGAAAGGACGCAGATCGCGTTTTCAAATAATAGCGGATCAGCCGCTTCTAAGCCGCTTTTTTCCGAACCGGCCATCGGGTGCGCCCCGATGAATGGACAGCTTTCGGGTAAAAGCTCTTCCATCCGTTCATAAATCCAGTTCTTGGTCGAACCAACATCCGTGATATATCCCGGCAGTTTGCTGCCGGCGTTTATTATCTCTTTCACCACTTCCACCATGGCCGGAACGGGAATGGCAAGCAAAATCCCCTCCACCCCTTCCGGTATCTGGCCGGACGGATATTTTTCTTCAATTATCCCCTCTTTCATTGCCCGACGGATATACTCGTCGTTTTTATCCCAGCCCGTTACCCTGTAGCCGCTCTCCTTGAGTCCCCGGGCCACAGAACCTCCGATCAATCCCAGGCCGATGATGTGTAACCAGCGGTTCTCACTCACTGATTTGATCCAGTTTCTGCAAAAGTAGATTGTTCTCCCCGGGGCGACCAACGGATAACCGGAAATAGTTTTCCAGTCCGTACGGAGCCATGGAACGAACAATTACTCCCTCTTTCAAAAGTTCTTCGCAAACAGTGCCGGCCCGTTTTTCTCCGGGAACTCCAACCAGCATGAAGTTTGCAGATGGGGGCACAATTGTATATCCTCTCTTTTCCAGTTCCGTCACCAATCTATCCCGTTCACTGGCTAAATTTCTGCGGACATCCTCCAGGTAATCGTTTTCAACAAATGCTTTCCGGGCCAGGGCCTGGGAGGGACGGGTCACATTAAAAGGAGGACGAACTTTATTCAACTCATCAGCCAGCTGTGGATCCATCAGACCGTATCCAACCCGCAAGCCGGCTAAACCGTAAGCTTTAGAAAAAGTGCGTAAAACAACCACCCGGGGCCCGCCGTCGCTGCAACTGCGC
>CAZKRS010000196.1:0-2101 GCA_964555265.1 uncultured bacterium
AGACAGGATGTCTATGAGAATGAGAACAAGATTTTTTTACACAATTTTTCGGACACGGCCGTCTGTTGTTGAAGTTTTGACACTGTAAAAGTCCTGATGGTAAACTCTTAAGGGTTGTTTTTATTTTTAAACTGTTATCTGTAGTTCTGGAGGTAAAAAATGGAAGATATTTATGTTCACAATACTGAAACCGGGAAACTGGAAAAATTTGAACCTCAAACTGAAGGCGTTGTAAAAATGTATGCCTGTGGGGTTACGGTTTATGATGACTGTCATCTCGGCCATGGTCGGGCTTACGTGGTGTTTGATACCATTCGCCGTTACCTTGAATACAGAGGTTATGAGGTTAAATTTGTCCAGAATTTCACTGACATAGATGACAAAATAATTGATCGGGCCCGGGAGATTGACGTGGAGTTTGGAGAACTGGTCCGGGAATATACCGGTAAATATTTTTCGGTTATGGACAGTTTAAACATAAAACGGGCGGATCTTTATCCCTCGGTTACCGGTCATATAGAGGAGATAATTGAACATGTCAGTAAATTGATTGATAAAGGTTATGCTTACGAAGTGGAAGGTGACGTATATTTTTCAGTGGACCAGTTTGAAGATTATGGCCGTCTCTCGGGCCAGGATCCCGATGAGATGCAGGAAGGAGCCCGGGTGAAAGCAGAAGAAAATAAAAAGTCTCCCCTGGATTTTGCGCTCTGGAAAAATTCTGAAGCCGGCGAACCGGGTTGGGAGAGTCCCTGGGGAAGGGGTAGACCGGGCTGGCATATTGAATGTTCGGCGATGAGCCAGTGTCATCTGGGCGAAAGCCTGGATATACACGGGGGCGGCCAGGATCTTATTTTTCCCCATCACGAGAATGAGATCGCCCAGTCCGAGGCCCGAACGGAACAACCGTTTGTCCGTTACTGGATCCACAACGGGTTTGTGACCATTGATGAGGATAAAATGAGTAAATCTACCGGTAATTTTTATACACTGGAAGAACTTTATGAAAAATTTGATCCGGTGGCTCTCAGGTATTTTATTTTAACCCGCCAGTATCGCAGTCCGATCGATTTCTCTTTTGAACGCCTGGAGGAGGCCGGCCGGGCTTTAGAACGGCTTCAAAATCTTTACTCGAAACTTCGGGAAGCGGAAGGTTGGCTGGCGGGAGGAGAAAAATCTCCTCCGGAGACGCCGGAACTTGCCGGTTGCCGGGAGGAGTTTATGGAGGCTATGAACCGGGATTTCAACACTGCTTCCGCCCTGGGGGCCCTGCAGAAATGGGCCCGGAGCTGGAACAGTGTTCTTACCGAATGGGAAAAACAAAACCGGCTTCACCGTAACCAGCTGGAACAAATAAGTAGGGCCCGCCGGTGGCTTGAAGTAGCTGCCGGGGAGATTTTGGGTTTGAAATTGAAAAAACCGGCTGCCACAGGTGGGGATTCACCTGATCGGGAGCAGGAATTGATCGAAATGGCTATTGAACTCAGGGACGATCTTCGTGATAGAGAGGAGTATGAACTTGCGGATCGGATCAGAGAGCAATTGTTGAAGGCAGAGATAGAACTTAAAGATACCCCCCGGGGAACCCGCTGGGATTATAAAAGTGAGTGAAATTATATCCGGTCGTAACCCGGTTGTTGAACTGCTTGAAACTTCAAAACCGGAAATAGAACTGATAAAGGTGGCCGGCGGAGCCGGCGGGAAGAAGATTGATAAAATACGCCGGCTTGCCGGGGAGCGGAATATAAATCTGCAGGAAGTGGCCAAAGATGAATTGATCCGCCTGGCCGGCAAAAACCACCAGGGCGTGGCAGCCCGGGTAAAAAGTCTTTCCCCGCTGGATTTAAATGAGTTTTTGTCCACCGTCAGTTTTGGTTCGCCCGCCCGGGTAGTTATTCTTGATAAGATCCAGGACCCGGTCAACCTCGGCAAGATAGCCCGCACAGCTCTTTATTTCGGGGTTGACGGGTTGATTAAAACAGCCCACCAATCGGCGCCTCTCAGCAACACCGTTCTTAAAACTTCGGCCGGCGCAGCCGCCCGGCTGCCGGTGGCCGAGGTCAACAACCTGCAGAATGCAATTCAGAAACTGAAAGAAAGA
>CAZKRS010000197.1:0-1984 GCA_964555265.1 uncultured bacterium
CCCCGACCTACGGCTCCGCAAGCCGTCGCTCTGTCCAGCTGAGCTACGGGCGCATATTTTATCTCTTTTAACTATCCGAATAAAATAATATACTTTTTGCGGTGTTTTTTAAAGACAAAAATAACTTTGGACTGAAAATTGATTGTTTTGGCGGAAAAAAGAGGTTTATATTTTAATTTTTGAGGTGGCGAAATGAAACGGATTGGATTACTGACGAGCGGCGGCGATGCTCCCGGAATGAACGCGGCGATCCGGGGTGTAACCCGGACAGCCCTGGTTGAGGGGATGGAAATTATAGGTTTCCAGCGGGGGTTTGCGGGCCTGATAAACCGGGAATATGTACAGATGGATGTCCGTTCGGTTGGAGGTATCCTGGAAGAGGGCGGGACAATTCTGCGAACGTTTCGCTGTCCCGAATTCAAAGAAAGAGAAGGGCAGAAAAAAGCTGTTGAGACCCTGGAAGATCTCGGAGTGTCGGGAATAGTCATAGTCGGGGGGGAAGGTTCGCTGCGGGGGGGGATTGATCTTGACCAGCTGTGGGAGGGAGATGTTATTGGAATTCCGGCCAGCATTGATAATGACGTCGGGGGAACCGACCTCTGCATTGGTTTTGATACTGCCGTAAACACTGCCCTGGAGTCAGTCGATAGAATCAGGGATACGGCGACTTCCCACGAGAGATTGTTTATTATCGAGGTGATGGGCCGTGATTCGGGACATATTGCCCTGTCCGTTGGTCTGGCCGGCGGTGCGGAAGAAATCCTTATTCCCGAGCGTTCCTACAGTGTGGAAGAGATCGGCGAGCGGATCCAGGAAGGACGTAATAAAGGGAAACTGCACTACATAATTGTCCTGGCGGAGGGGGCCGGGAAGGCGTTCAAACTGAGCGATCAGCTGGAAGAAATAAGCGGAATGGATATACGGGTTGCTGTCCTGGGACATATCCAGCGCGGCGGTTCGCCTACTGCCCAGGATAGAATCCTTGGCGGCAAAATGGGATATTTTGCCGTCCGGGCCCTGGTTGAGGGCTCTTCCGGGGTAAGCGTGGGAGTCCGCTCGGGAAGCAGAAATCTTGTCCCCCTTGCCGAAGCGGTTGAGGGAAAATCACTCAGTGAAGAAAATGAAGAAATAGCGGCAACAATGGCAATTTAGAAAAAATTTCAGGAGTGAAAACTATGGCTGACAGAGTAGCAATAACAGCGCCAACATTCTGGGGTCCGCCCCGGGCGAAGTTTTTTGAGGAAAGCGACCAGATATATGACCATCCAATTCCTATTGATGAAGAGGGCTGCCTGGGGAGGTTTTTACGGACAGCTCAAACCATCGATGGAGATTTTGATATTGTCCTGGTTAGTGCTTCTTCCAGCACTGAATGGACAAAAGAGGTTGACCGGCGGATAAAAGAAGATGTCGAAGAAAACGCCGGTGATTACGGCTGTTATATCCTTACCTACGACAGGGCCCGGCGGTTGATTGATTATGTGGAGGCAAACGGGTCCTCCGAGCTGCTGGAACCGCTTTCCATGTACGGTTATTCAGAGGTACGCAACATGTGCATGGTGGCCTGCCATATTCTGGGCTACGAGGTGGCTATTTCCTCTGATGATGATGTGGTTTTTGATGACCCCGAATACCTGGATAAGGCGACCGAATATATCAATACTACCGTTGAAGAGACTCAAGAAGAAGCCAAGGTTGTCTGCGGTCCTTACTACACCGAAGAGGGGACAATAAACTATGCCAGTCGGCCGCCCGCCTGGATGGCTTACTGGAACAACGCTGAAGCTATGAACGAAGCTTTTGATCGTTACATATTTGGTGATCCCCGCCTTAAGGAGACCTCCTACGTGGTGATGGGCAATATAGTGTTGCACCGGGATTTTTTCAGCACTGTGCCCCTGGATCCGGATTGTCACCGGGGCGAGGACATGGACTGGCTGATTAACTCCCGGATGTTCGGCTACAGGTTCTACATGGACCGGGA
>CAZKRS010000198.1:0-1894 GCA_964555265.1 uncultured bacterium
AATTATCCGGTGAAAATAATCCTTTTGCCTGGGACGAAAGCACGGTTGGCGATCTGGCCGGTGAGCTGATCGATACTCTTGATAAGAAAGAATGGCCCGCTGCCCCGGGATTCCCGAAACCGGTGGAAAGATTTGAAAATTTACCCCACTCCAATTATTTTTCTCCCCGACCCGAAAGCTTCACTTTTGACACAACCCCGGAAGGATACAGTTTCAAGCTGGAATTTTCGCTTGCCCAGCCAGCAGGCCAGATTTGCCGTCCACCCGCCATAGCCTTCCTCGATCACCGTTCCGGTGGATTTTTCCGGCCGGAAGAAATTGAAATCAACGACTCGATAATCGCCGAGTGGCACTGGGAACAAGAAGAAATCAACAGGCTCCGCCAGGGCCACCCTACCATGGCACGGGAATGGACCCCCCGTTATTACATAGCGATTGTTCCTTTTTGTTCTGGTCCCGAAAAGAGGTTTCCGGTGGAAAGAATTACGGAGACAGATTATAAACCGCCCTACGAAACGGTAGAAAATATCAAAATCACCAGCGGAAAAATAACTCCTCAAATGCTGGAATAATTACCGGATCGTGGCGGAAGGTAACTGTTCTTTTTTAAATACTCGCTGGTGGTTTTTGGCGACCGGGAAATTTTATTCTAAACTCGGTGTAGCCGTTCGAGCTATGGGTTAGAACCGGTTGTATAGTTGTATAGTTATTCGACTTTTTGTTTTTCAAAAATTTGCCAAACGGCTCACCGGAAAATTAATTGGAGACTGAAATATTTCACCTTGCAATTGAAGTTTCAAGATTATAGCCTGATTGTAGAAAGGGATTTTGCTGCCGGATATCTATATTTTTCACCAAGAGAGCTCAGGGGTGGAATATAATAATGGCCCTACAAAAAATCCCCAGATCTATTTTTATTTTTTCCCTTTTCTTTACTCTTGTCACTCCTTTATTGTTTGGACCCGTTTACGCCCGTGAAGGGAGATCCGGCAATCCTGAAGTCCGCCTGCATTCCGACACTGTTGAGATCTTCATTGAATCTGAGAACATTAAAAATGAAGCCGCCCGTTTTTTAGAAGCAAGCCAAGAAGCCCGGGATGCCCTCGCCGAGGAGCTTGAAGTTGACGAATCCTTGCTTGAGCTAATTTCAATTCAGCGGCGAAAAGAAGTGATCGAACAGTTTGACGAAGCAAGAGATGCTATAAACTGGCTCTTTACTCTCGACAGATCCCAACTCGATAAACTTGAGGAACTTTACGAGGAGCATTCTGAAGAGTTAGAAGATATACGATTCCGGCTTCGCAATTTGGAAGAAAAACTAATAGAACTGGTCGACGAGAAAACGGTAGCCAGAATAATGGAGGAGATCCAGTTTGGGCTGGATAGAATCCGCAAACTTATCTCCCGGGATAAGATAAAGCAGGCTAAAAAAGAACTGGCCGGCCTGGAATATTTCTGGCTTGTCCTGGAAAGTTTCTCCGAAGGTGACTATGCAAAAGCCCACAACCAACTACTTGAGGGAAAACAGCACGCGGGAGAACTGGTGGATCAATATGTGCCGGTCATATTAGAAAAAATAAGGGAGAGCGGGGGAAGGATTTTCGATTATCTGCCGGCGGTAGAAATAAAATTCGACACCCCCGCGGAAAGATGAGACACACTCCCCGGGACTGGCCCGGCAAAAAAAATATGATTAATTGTCCTGCGGCTGAATTCCTGAGGGAATACTCCCTCAGACTCCCTCTGAAGACAGGGCTTCGGTGGGGATTAAGTTAAGAAGGCAAAATGGGGTCTGTACGTAAAAAAATGGTGCCCCCGAGGGGATTCGAACCCCTGTCTTCAGGATGAAAACCTGATGTCCTTGGCCAGGCTAGACGACGGGGACACCTTGAAA
>CAZKRS010000199.1:0-1886 GCA_964555265.1 uncultured bacterium
ACAGGACAGCTCGTAATTCAGGTACACTCCGGCAGCCGCGGTTTCGGCCACCAGATATGCAAAGATTTCTCCTCTAAAATGCAGCAGGAAGCAAATAAATTGGGCGTAAAATTACCGAGCAAGGGGCTTGCGGCGGCACCAATCGAATCTCAATGTGGACGCGAATACCGGCAGGCGATGGCCGCAGCCGCTAATTTTGCTTACGCCAACCGCCAGGTGATGACTGAAATTATTCGCCGCAGTTTTGAGGACCGGGCCGATCTTACCGGGGGCGGACGGTTAGAAATACTTTATGACATTTCTCACAACCTGGCTCGATTTGAAGAAATTGACGGGAGACGCTACCTGGTCCACCGCAAAGGAGCCGTGCGTGCCCTCCCCGGCGACCATCCCGAATGTCCGGAAATTTTCAAAGAAACGGGTCATCCGGTCCTGGTACCCGGAAACATGGGAAGCAATTCTTATGT
The DNA here is from genome assembly GCA_964555265.1 of uncultured bacterium. Taxonomy (GTDB): domain Bacteria; phylum T1Sed10-126; class T1Sed10-126; order T1Sed10-126; family T1Sed10-126; genus CAZKRS01. The sequence goes on from CAZKRS010000199.1 coordinate 468, forward strand.
TTTAACGGCAGGCAAAAACGTCAAAAATCTCTACTACTCGGTCAACCACGGGGCGGGAAGAGTTATGTCACGAACTGCCGCCAAAAAGAAATTTGATCGGAACAGTCTAAACGAGCGAATGGGGTCGATACCTATTTATGGTGCCCGTCCGAACCAGGTCCTGGATGAGGCACCGGGAGCTTACAAAAACATTGATACTGTGGTCGATACCCTGGCTGACATAGGAGTCACACACCGCGTGGCCCGGCTTGAGCCTCTCGCAGTTATCAAAGGTGATTAGTAACTACTCACCTTATCTTCCCCCTTGAAGGGGGTAACAAAGGGGAGAAGGTAGAGGGGATAGATGAGTAGTTACGGTGATTAATCAGGACCCGGTGAGGCAGGAAATCGACTCCTTATGGGGACCACTTATCTGCTGACTTATTTCTGGCACAAAAAAACAGCCGCTGACTGCTTCAGGGAACCGGTGTCGTTCAAGATCGGCGGCAGTAAATCCAAGCTCCCACTGCCCTATATTAAGCTCGATTTTTTTGCCGTAAGAGCCGGAAATTTTTAATTTTATCACCCTGTCGCCGGCGGCTGCGTAGTAATAGTTTGGTCGTCTTGTAAAAAAATCAAGAGCCGCCTCCCGCGAAGAAAAATAATCACCGAGCTGTCCCATTGAGGCTTTACTTTCGTCTATTTTCGCCTTGACAACTCCGGCTCCTCTCCCTTCGATATTCCATTTGTAGACTCCACCCGGATGGACGCTGCGCGGGTAGTCAAAATCCATCCGGCAGGTGGGTATTTTACAGTAGTATTTAATAAGCGTGGAGTGAAAGCGCGGCAAATACTCGCGGATCAGGTAAGTACTGGGGGTCTGGCTGTTGTCGAGTATGTAAATACGGGTTTCGGCCCCCTTAAACGCCAGCCGGGGCCAGCTCAATTCAGCGAATGAGAACCGGTCACAACTATAGAGTAAAACAGAAAAAAATCCCCACTCCCGCCCACGATAGTGACGCCGGTCAAGTTTAACTCCGGGCGGTAGAAGACGTTCTATTTCTGAGGGTTTAACTGCAAAGTTAAGATAAAGACTATCATTGATTTCAGCCGTATAAGTTCCCATGTTCACTACTCCGTTTATTTGTCATCCACGCTTTATCAAAACATAATCATTCAAGTCGTATTCCAGCCGGGTGGCTAATGGTTTACATTTGACCTTGAATAAATGATAGACGGGGCGTGGCGGTTCGACAAGGGATTCGAAGTTGCCCTGCCCTTTGGCCAGGACGAGGTCAGCCTCGTTAAAATGTCTGAGAAACTCATCACTTACCTGCGAAAGAATTGTCCCCGGCACAGAAGAATCACTGGAAATAATTTCGGCCCAGCGATAAATACCGGTTTCAAGTGCCTCAACTTTGGTTACGTCATTCAAAATCG
>CAZKRS010000200.1:0-1840 GCA_964555265.1 uncultured bacterium
GATTTTCAATGCAGTAAAATCCCGAGATATTCATTTAATTGAAGAGAAAACAATCCTGCCCGAAACAATAATAAAAGAATATTTCCGTCGCTACCGGCAACCGGAAAATACTGACAAATTAATTGCAAATCTTATTGAAAGTTATCAAGAACTACAGGAAAATATTTTCTTCCTCGGCGATCCCGACCCCGAAAAAATTAATAATTTTATCCAGCGATTATTCCAGATACAGAAAAAACACCGGCGTAGCTTCAAACTGATCTATCGAAAAACAGACCCCCGGACTTATTTACTGGTTCACTCCTACAACCGAACGTTGATCAGCCTACTTATTGCCCGCGAACTTAATGTACCGGATAGCGGAAAACAGCAGCTCCTTGTTGCCAGCACACTTGCCGACAAAGGGATGCTCTGGGTCCCGGCGTCCATGTACCTCGAGCAGGAGGAACTTACTCGCCGGGCAAGGAGAGAAATAAATGCCCACCCGCTGCGTTCGGCCCGGGTGGCTCGTTATCTGCTGGGAAACGATAATCCGGCGGTAGAAATTCTGCTGGATCATCACCGGCGAGAAGGGGAAGGCGGATATCCGCCCGGGGATTTTTCAAATCCTCTCTCCCAGATCATGGCCCTGGCCGATGATTACACCGCCCGCCTGGAAGACCGGGTCCACCGGCCCCGTTCAACTCCCGACGTTGTTCTGAAAAAAATCACGGAAGAAAAAAAACATTCCGCTCAGCTGATAGATATCCTAAAAAATTCACCGGGTATTTATCCGGTGGGAAGCCTGGTCGAACTCACCGACAATTCCCGGGCGGTCATATACGCCCACGGCAAACAGCCGGAGCAGCCGGTGGTCTTGCTTATTAACGACAAAAAAGGAAATAAACTGGAAAAAATTGAAAAAATAAACCTGGCCGAAAGTAAGATAAAGATCGATAAATTAGTCCAGTGCTAAAATACTACCCCAGGGCAATCTCAATGGAAGAGAGCAGATCCTGCTCCGTTACCGGCTTGATTATATATCCCATGGGGGAAGTTTCTTTGGCCCTGTCCAACGTTTTTCGGTCGGAATGAGCAGTTACATAGACAACCGGCAGGTCATATTTTTCAGATATTTCTTCCGCGGCTTCAACACCATCAATCTCGCTGGAAAGGCGAATATCCATCAAAACAAGATCAATAGAATCAGAATTATCCTCCAGATATTCAAGCAGCTCCCTGCCATGAGCAAAACTTCCGGCTGATTCATAACCCAGATCTTCCACCATCGCCTGCAATTCCATTGCCGTAACCTGCTCGTCTTCCGCAATAACTATCCTTTTTGCCATTATATTTCTCCCCTTTATATGTAATTTTACCTGCACTTATAATATACAACATATCTACCCAGTAAAGAAATAATATTTCAGATTTTTCCACTAATTTATCAACACCGCGTTTGATACGGGGGTTTATTTTTGATTAAGGCAGTGGAGAATTTAGGTGCTAAAATCGAAATAACCAGGGGAATGTTCTGTTATATTTTATAATTTCTGGCAAAAAATATTATCGTCTGTATAATTTTAACAGCAGTTAACTCTTAAAGTGATGTGATAATTATTTCCCCGCAAGCTATTGAAACTCTCGGTCGTTCGGTTTATTTTCCCGGCCTGTGGTATTTTATTGCCGCCTGGAGTGAACCTTTTTTTGTAGGAATTGCCCTGCTGGCCGGGTTAGCCTGGCTAATCAGGCGAAACATCCGGACCTGGCGACTGGCCGCCAGCCTGGGTTTGGGATTGGGAATAGCTGTTCCCGTCAATTACATCCTCCGCCGGTTAATCGGGCGAATCCGACCTTTTGG
>CAZKRS010000201.1:0-1835 GCA_964555265.1 uncultured bacterium
TTACCAAAAGCTATTGGAACTATTGAAAAATCATTATCGATAACCTGGAGAAAAGGAAGTTGGACTTCAATGGCGTGATCACGGACATGCGGGCGGTCATCGACCACAATACCCTGCAACCGATCAATAAAATCAGTGTCGACTTTCACCGGTCCGAGAGGAGTTTGCCAGTCCTGGTCGGCAGCAGCAGGACGGCGGGCAGCCGAATAATGGCAGGGACCAATAATTACATAGATATCAGCTTTATTTAGGGCCTGGTAAGAATATGCAGCCGACTGACCAGAATACGGATATCCGGCGTGTGGAGCAACCACGTTGGTCATCTGACGAGCCAGATCCACATTACTTAAAAAATTGCTGACCATCTCTTCCAGTTCCCGCTCATCGGCAGGATAAAACCTCCCGGCAGCAGCCATGGGCCTCATTGGCAATACCTCCCGGATTTTTTAGTTTAATTTCCCCGCTAAAGGATGCCCGCACTGAAAATTATTTTGAACTAAATTTGATTGTAAATCATAATAGTTAAAATGTCGAGTGCTCATAACAAACGGCCGGGATAGTTCGAAGTTTGATTTCCTTTTTTTATTACCGGTTCACCGTTTACAAACAAATATTCTACTCCCTCCGCCAGCCGGTGCGGATTTTCATAGGTGGCTTTATCGGCGAATTCATCTTCGGAAAAAATAACTAAATCAGCCCTGGCCCCCGCCCTGATTATTCCCCTGTCCTTAAGATTTAACCGCCGGGCCGGATTTCGGGTCATCAATTTTACCGCTTCTTTTAGGGTAAGCACCTCTTTCTGGCGCACATAACGGTCAATAACCCGGGGGAAAGTGCCGTAATAACGGGGATGGGGGCGCGTATCAAGCCAGTGACCGGCCGGGGGGATCGCCAGGCCGTCCGAGCCGACACTGGCATGGGCAACTGAATATAAAAATTCTACGTCCGCTTCGTCCATATATTCATACAACCCTATTATCTCACCTTTCTCTTCCACCAGCAGGTCAAAAAAACAATCCCAGGGTTCAGTTTCTCTTTCTCCAGCAATATCTGCCAGTGTCCGGCCGACAAGCCGGCGATTTTCTTTACTGCTGACCGAACTTATCCTGATACCTTCCGGCGTTAGAGCGCCGGGGCCCAGGTAACCGGGCCAGTCTTCGGCGCCGTTTTTGATGGCCCGGCGAAGTTTTTCCCTGACATCCTTTTTCTGCAGGCGCCGAACCAGGTCATCACGGTCCCCCTGCCGGGCCCAGCGGGGGAGCAGAGCGCTTAAATAAGTGCTACCAACCAGGTATGGATAAAGGTCAAATGAAACTTCAAAACCTTCCGCCCGGAAATGTTCAATTTTCTTAACCGCTTCTCGAACCAGCCCCCAGTTATCTTCACCGGCTGATTTCAGATGAGAAATTTCTGTTCTGACCCCGGTTTTTCCGGCAACCTCCAGGGCGTCTTCAACCGCTTCCAGCAGTCGATAGCCCTCATTTTCTATATGAGTGGCGTAAAGACCGTCAAATTCGGCGACAACCCCCGCCAGTCGAATTAGTTCCTCCTGGCCGGCATAACAACCCGGTGTATATATTAATCCGGTTGACAGACCACGGGCTCCTTCCTCAAGATAACCTGCAAGTCTGTCGCACATTTCAGCCAGTTCATTTTCGGTGGCGGTTCGAGATTCAAATCCCAGCACAGAAGCTCTCAGGGCCCCGTGACCAACCAGGGAGACCATGTTTAAAGCAATATCAGATTCTCTTACCACCTGCCGGTATTCACCGTAAGAATTCCAGTCCCAATTAACATCAGCAGCCATGTAGGTGAACGTTTTTTGTAATTTTTCT
>CAZKRS010000202.1:0-1822 GCA_964555265.1 uncultured bacterium
CTCAAGATATTGAAGATGCCCGCCGGTTTTATGAAAATACTGCTGTTGAATTCTTGAGCGGGGAACACGACAGGGAAATACCGGGTGCAAAACCCTCCCCCCGGGTTGTTTATGGCCACTCGGTTCTCGTGGATGATGAAATTCTCTACCTGGGAAATTTTGTTCTCTCCGATAATGATTTGTCCGCTCCTAATTCTCCTGGACTGCGGGTAACCGGTCCGGGGATAGAACAGGTGGTCAGTGAGCTGGATGAGATTTTTAAGAATCATTTTGGTGACCCCCGCCGGTTCTGGGCCGAACCTGATCCCGTTCAGGTGGAGGAATTTGACCTCCATCTGTCGGAGGATATTATTAATCCTCTCGTGGAAATGATTGAAGGGGCAGAAAATAGAATCGATCTTGGTCTTTACCGGATGAGTTTGCTGGGAACAGGTCGTCGTCAGAAAATTCTTGAGGCTCTTGTTAATGCTCATCGCCGGGGAGTGAAGCTAAATATCCTCCTGAAACAACCCGATGAACGGGAGGACTCCGAGGATGTTCAGTATTTGCTTCAGCGTGGGATCCCCGTTTATCTTTACGATCATCCCCAGCAGCAGTATCAACGTCTTATGGCGGTGGATGACAGGGAGGTATACCTGGGTTCGCAAAAATTTAATATTGAGCTGACGGGCCGGGGATACGGGTTGAGTTTCACCGGACAAGCTCCCCGGCTGGCCCGCCAGGTGCGGGCTTATCTTGATTGGTGGCGGGATAATACCAAAAAGATTGAGCCGGAGAAGTCCGTTGATCGCAAAGAAGCTCTGGAAAATCTCCGTTCGGGGGAACTTACCGAATCCTGGCTGGCTGATCCCGAACAAAAACTGGGGCCCTTAAAACTTACCGAAACCAAAAGAACAGAAGCAAAAGAAAACTTTGATCCCTTCACTAACAGGACCCTGGACGGTCTCTGGCTGGAAGAAGAAAATTTTGCCCTGGAGTTCAGATACGCCCGCCAGTACGGAACCGGCGACAGGATTAGTTACAACGGGCGCATCTGGCTCCCTGATTATCCGACCCTCTTTTTTGATAGACTGCAGGCTGCTTCCACTGTTTCTGAGCTTGAGTGGATTTCGGCTGTTGATCTTAATACAAATGAAAATGTTCTTGGTTCAGATCCCGGCTTTTTCCGCCACCACCGTCTCAAATCCCCTTCATGGCGCCAGAATAGTTTCAGGGTTGATTTAAATCTTGAGGCTCTTCCCGACCGGTTGCAACTCCAGGGAAAATACCGGTATCTTATTCCTACTGAAGTTGAGGGCTATTTGCTTGCCGCCGAGCATTTCCCCTGGGAGCTTCCGGATTTTAATATCTCCGCTCGCCTGGAGGAATCTGAAGAACTTATTTTCCAACCCTTTGAAGACGGTCGGATTCTCGGTGTGGTTGGCTTCGACACTGAAAATTCCCGGGTAAATGCATCCAGCCGTCTGGATTTTAACGGGGAAGGTAAACCGGAATTAAAAATCAATTTTTATGACCCGGTGGACCATTTGCTGGTCCTGGTTAATCGGGATTTCAAGGTTGAACGGGTGCCGTTTGTTGTTGATACGGAAATTGAGAAGAGGATTTTTCCGGCCGAGGAAGGTTATACCTTCACCCTTGGCGGGCAAAAGTTCGAGCTTGACCGGCTGAATTACGCCGCCGACGCCGATACCACCCAGACTCTGATTGGTTCTGCTTCTTCCAGGCGAAATCTCCAGGGAGTGATCGGCCGGGATTCGGAAGGGAACAATATTTCCTCCCGTTCCTGGAGCTGGGGGGGCGGAGGTAGAGAGTGGGATTTTCG
>CAZKRS010000203.1:0-1800 GCA_964555265.1 uncultured bacterium
CCAGTATAATCCCCGGTATTTTCCAGCTCATCTGCCGGCGGATAAATTCTCTTTTATCGTTGGGCGATGAGTATTGTGTTTGGTCGGCCATTGCAATTCACTCCCTGTATAGATATTGTGATCTTATTAGTATTTTACTACTTGATGAAATCATTTTACAGCTAATTGTCAATAAAAACATGGATCAGGGGGGAAGTTTCTTATTTCGGGTAAATTTCACTTTTAATATTCAGCAAATAATCATATGATATTGCTTACTTTTTAAACCAGTAGAGGAGTAAAAAATGAAGAAAATACAGCTTGATGAATCTGAGTTGCCCCGGCGCTGGTATAATATCCAGGCTGACATGCCCAATCTACCTCAACCTCCCCGTCTGCCGGACGGTGAGCCGATAGAACCGGAAGATTTAGCGCCCGTTTTCCCGATGAATTTAATTGAACAGGAAGTCAGTCGTGAAAGATGGATTGACATCCCCGGGCCGGTCCTGGACAGGTTGAGCCTCTGGAGACCAACACCGCTGGTGAGGGCTCGCAGTCTTGAAAAACATCTTGATACTCCCGCCCGTATTTATTTTAAAAACGAGGGGGTAAGTCCAGCCGGGTCCCATAAACCGAATTCCGCGCTTGCCCAGGCTTATTACAATAGAGAGTTTGGAATCGAGAGGTTAACCACGGAGACGGGGGCCGGCCAGTGGGGAAGTGCGCTCAGTTTTGCCTGTGCGCAGTTTGATTTAGAATGCAAGGTTTTTATGGTCCGGGTTAGTTACGAACAGAAGCCGCTGCGCAAGGGGATGATGGAAGTATGGGGCGGGGAGTGTATCCCCAGTCCCAGCGAGGAAACAGAAACCGGACGCCGGGTCCTGGAAGAGAAACCGGATACCCCGGGTAGCCTGGGGATAGCGATCAGCGAGGCGGTGGAACAGGCGGTGGAAGATGAATCCGGGAAGACACGTTATGCGCTGGGGAGTGTTTTAAATCACGTTCTGCTTCACCAGACAACTATTGGCCTGGAGACCAAAAAACAGCTCAAAAAAGCGGGTGAAGATTCCCCGGACGTGGTGATTGGCTGTGCCGGCGGAGGAAGCAATTTTGCCGGTCTGGCTTTTCCTTATGTGCAGGATAAAATCGAAGGTGAGGAAGTGGAGATTGTGCCCGTGGAACCAAGCGCCGTTCCAACCCTGACGGAGGCTCCTTTTGCTTATGATCACGGCGACGAGGCCCGGATGACCCCTCTGCTGGCCATGTATACCCTGGGGCATAAGTTTGTGCCTCCGGCGATTCACGCCGGTGGTTTGCGGTATCACGGCATGGCCCCCCTGGTGAGTCAGCTTGCGGAAGATAAACTTTTATCCCCCAGGTCTTATGATCAACTTGACTGCTATGAGAGCGGGGTCCTGTTTGCCCGGACGGAAGGTCATATTCCGGCTCCCGAGACCACTCATGCTGTTCACGGAGCGATTGAAGAAGCCCGCCGGGCCCGGGAAGAAGGAAAAGAAAAAGTAATTGTTTTTAATTTCAGCGGCCACGGGATGCTGGATCTTTCAAGCTACCGGGCCTATTTTGAGGGGAAGCTCGACGATACCCGGATAACAGGTGAGGATCTGAAAGATGAACTGGATTACCTGGGGGAACATCCTCCTACCGATTAACCGGTTTCGATTAATTCTTCGACAAGCTGTTCAGCTTCTGTTAGCGAAGAGACGCCGTTAAGGACCAGTTTTCCGTTGCCGTGGATATGGATGGTCGGACCTTCGGGCAGGACGACCAGTGTATCCAGTTCTTCCATCTGGACAATCCTCC
>CAZKRS010000204.1:0-1730 GCA_964555265.1 uncultured bacterium
CGGGTAGAAAGTGGATCCCATAAATCCAGGTTCCCCCTGAAACGGTGGGAAATATCTTTGTTCGCCCGGGTGCGATCCATGGAAAGTTCTCCGGAAGTTACGCTCAAATCCGGCCCGTCAAACAACCAGCCAATGTCAGTGAAAAAGTCGTCATACACCCGCCTCACCGAGGTTTTCGCGTCAAGCCCCTCGTATTCGCCCGAACTATCAACACTGAAACTATAACGGAGGGTTAGAAATTCCAGTTTATCCCACCACCGGCGGGGAGAAGTTCTTACAGTGAGCTCTGAACCCCCGGAAATGGAGACGCTTTTTGTTTCGTCGCCCAGTTGAAAATTTTCCCGTAAGTTCAGATTAAAACGAACAGAGGGGTCAAGACCCCAGAAATCATCCGGCTCTATTCGCAATCCTCCACCCCGCCGCCGGCTCACCAGCCCGGATGCATCAAGCGTTTTCCGGCGAACATCGCTCAAATCAATTGAAGGATGAAAAGAAATCCACTCTCGGGGGTGAATCCCAAGATCGGTCGAAAACCTTCTTTCCTTTTCATCCCGGTCCCGCTCGCTGACATCTCCCTTCAGACTTTCGATTTCCTCCTGCTGCCGACGGTAAGAAGCCCGGGCGGACAGGCTTAATCGCCGGCCAACCGGGATAAAATTAAAAATAGGTTCGCTAAAAGTTTGGGAATAATTTGATCCCAGTCGCCACTCTTTCTCCTCGTCCGTCCATTCTCTCTCCCGCCCCATCTGATCGACATGTTTTTCCTGGCTCCGCCAGTTAAAATCAAAATCAGGATAATTCCCCGGCGTCCCCAGGCCGGTCCTGAAATCAAGATTTTCATCATCAACGGTCCCCAGGTCATCGTCTCTTACCCGTTCCGGCCGATCAGGCGGAAGTTCAGTCCGCCGCTCGGACCAGTTGAAAGAAAACGGCAGATCCAATCCCCAGCGGTCGGGAATGAACCGGTTCAGATCCGCACTCCCGCTCAGGCGCTGTTCCTCCTCGTCCCGGGCTACATATCCACCGGTAATCGGATCATTCACAAGCCCTATGGTTCTGAACTCACCGTCAATCTGACGGTCAAGTGCGGTTACATCCAGCAGTCCTTCTCTCACGTTTATATCGGCATCAATCTGCCGGGCCCGGCCGCTTTCCTCCCGGGAATCAGCCAGGTGCAGGTTGTTTATCAACAGCTCACCGGGACCGGCGGGACTTCCGTCAAACCTGAACTCATACCTCTGTATATCAAACAGGCTGGGGCTGCCCCGGATTATTAGCGGACCATCGCTGAAGTTATCTTCTCCGTCCATCTCTTTTTCAACAATTGCGCTTTCAATTGCCCGCAGGCTCAGTTGTATTTTCTTCCACTCACTGCCGGCGACCGGGTCGATCCGGGCATAGGTATCGTTGATATTATCAGGGTCAATGGAAAATGAATACTGGAAATAGTTATCTTCATCAGAACCCACCCGGAAATGGACTGTGTCAGAATTAGTTGTCCAGTCACGGTTGTTGAAATAAAAATTCAAATAGTTATGGTGGTTTATCTGGACCCCGGAAGGGTAACGCAGCCGGGCCCGGTGAATTCCCGAATCAAAATCATCTTCATCCCTTTTATCCAGGTCCACCTCAATTCCCAGCGCTTTGTCGAGCGGCCGGCGGTCGGAATCATAGAACTCTCCCGTCCCGGGCGTCGGGAGACGATTATCCTCGGCGGAGCTAACCGCCTT
>CAZKRS010000205.1:0-1709 GCA_964555265.1 uncultured bacterium
TTTTTCTTTTTCCCCGGGTTAAAAAGTCAGGTAATCTGTGGCGGTTTTGACCACCTCGGGGTCGTTTATTATACCGGCCAGTTCCTCCGGATTTTGGGGTTGTTCCAAAAACAGTTTCCGGGCTCTTTTGGAGCCGATACCGGGGATAGCTTCGAGCTGTTTGACCGAAGCTCCGCAGAATTTCAGGGGCGTTTCAACACCCGTGATGCTCCGGTAGCCGTGGTCGGTAATTTTTATATCGTAAAATTTATTCAGTTGCAGTTCATAATTTACACCGACCAGCAGGGGATAGGTGCCGACCTGGCGGCCGAAACTGTTTCGTCCTTCCTTTTTTTCCATGTATACGTTTTTCAGCACTGTTCCGGGGGGGAACATTTTTTTGAGCAGGGGCCGGTCAATATTCTCCCGGACTTTTTTCTTGAATTTTTTAAACTCCCGCCGGTGCTTGGTTTCGAAATCTTTCAGGTGGGAGAGGACCTGGCGAATATTTATCCGCCGCAGCCACAGATTTTCTTCCAGAAGTTCCCGCAAAAATTCCAGGTTATACCGGTAGGTTTGCGCTGTTTCACCTTTCAAACCGGCCAGGAAATTAATTCCCGGCAGCAGGCGGGGCATACCGTTTTCTCCCCGTTCGCGACCAACCTTATTAATCATTTTCACGGCTTTTGCAGTCTCTTCCGGCGTGGAGTTGAGGTTATTTTGGCGGATAACCTCCGGATCTGCCGACTCCAGGCCGAGGGCGAGGATATTCCCGGGTGTTGTGTGTTCGACCAGGATTTTCAGTATTTTTTCAGTCTGCCGGGGGTGGGCGGTCATTACGGCGGGGTTAGCATTATCCACGTGCAGGACTTTTATGTTTGGGCAGGCCCGGTTTATCCCGGCAAACAGCTTTCGGATTTGGGAAGGATCTGGCCGGGGGGTTTCAGTTTCTCCCAGCTGGTCTGTTCCATAGCTGATTGTACAGGATTGGCCGCCCAGCCGGAAATGGCGCAGGCCCTCACAATAGAGAGCTTTAACCTCCTCAATAACATCTTCGGGTTTGCGAAAACGGGGCCGTCCGTAGGCCGGTTCCGAACAGAACAGGCAGCCGCCGGTAAAATAGCGAACACATCCATGATACAGACTTATTTCCGCCAGGACGGTATCGGGATAGTTTGGATGTTTAGTGGTTACGGGGGCTCCTTTTACCAGCCAGCGCTGGAGTTCACCGGCTTCAGCCAACCTTCCGGTTTGATTTTTACCCTCCAGGTAATCACTGAAACAGGCGCTTAAATCGCCGGTAGTTTTCAGGGGATAATCTTCCAGCCGGTCATGGGAGGCCAGGGGACCACCCAGCAGGGTATCGGGATGTTGAGAGCAGATTTGTTGGGCCTCTTTCGGGCTTAGCGGCCGGCCCCCGAGGTAGTTTCCGGCCACGGTCACGCCTCCGTAGAGGAGGATGATGTCGGGGTCGCCCGGCCCTTCGTTTCGAAATTCGTCGGCTGTCATATATTTATATTTTAAATTATTTTCTTCACAGACACCGGCCAGCTTCCGGATTTCCGGGGCAATGTACGGGGGCACGCCAAGCAGCCCGGGTTCATCAACGTAACCATCGATAATTAGAACTTCGAAGTTATCTTCTTTCATAATTATTGAACCTTCTTATCAGAAAAAGACGAACATAATTTATAAACCCGCATGGAGCAGGGAGCGGGGTGCGGGGCGCT
>CAZKRS010000206.1:0-1645 GCA_964555265.1 uncultured bacterium
GCAGCAATCCGTTCGGTGGGAGCTTCCGGGGGTTATTATCTGGCCAGCAGCGCCGATACTGTCGTTGCCACCCCGGGAAGTATGGTGGGCAGTATTGGAGTGCAGATTCAGGTCATGCGTATTGAGGAGCTGATAGATAAAGTTGGAATAGAATATGAAGTTATAAAGTCAGGCGATTACAAAGACATCGGTTCGCCTTTTCGGGAAATGTCGGCGGATGAACGGGAAGTATTGCGCTACATGATCATGGATGTATATGACCAGTTCATAGAACATATAGTTCAGAACAGAGAGCAGCTGGGCCGGGCCCGGGTTGAGGAGATAGCGGACGGAAGTATTTTTACCGGCCGGCAGGCTTACGAGAAAGGGCTTGTAGATATGGTGGGGACCAAAAACAAGGCCCTGCATCTGGCGGGGGAAGCGGCGGGGATAGAAGAAAGGCCGGCTGTAGTTGAACCGCGCCGGCAGCCGGCCCCTTTATGGGGAGAGCAGGCGGCCCAACTGCTTGATTCTGTTGCCGGGATATTTCCCCGTGATGATCGTAGTGTCCGGCTCTTATACATGATGTCAAACTGGAGTCACCAGAATGATTGAATGCCCTGTCTGCCGGAGTCCGGTTCTTGGCCGCCCGGCGACCTGCGGCAGCTGCGGAACGCCCCTGCAGGGGGCAACCGGTCGCCGTCTGCCGGTGGTAATTTCTTTTATACTGCCCGGTCTGGCTCATTTTATCCTTGGTTACCCTCTTCTCGGCAGCCTGGTGGTTTTTGCCAGTTTTTTTCTTGGCCTGTATTTAATTTTTTCCATCCTGGTTTTTACTGTTTCTCTGCCGGGATTAGTTCTTGCCGGTTTGCTCTGGTTTGGCTGGGCGGCCGGGTGGGGCGTTCATACTGTTTATTTGCGCCGCCGGTATTTTAATGGTGATTTTCTATTATTTTACCTGGTGGGACTGCTTATCCTGGCGAATATAACGGCTTTTTTATACTGGATAATCTCACTGTTATTTTTTATTTGAACAGGGGAAGCCAGCCGGGTTAAGGTTATTACGTTTAATCCGGGAATTTGACGTCCATTTTATTTGTTTAGGTTTATTGAATCCGAGTTTCAGCTTGGAAAAATATTATTTTACCGGACAGGGTCGATAAAAAATGAGCGAGTCTGAAGTGTCCGAGGAAACAGTCGAGGATCTGGAAGAAGAAGATATTCTCCAGATTGAAGATGAACTGTTTGAGCTGGAAGACCAGCTTATTGATATGCAGGGAACGACCATCCGTTCCCACGAGCAGGAAGAAGAGGAAGAAGAGGAAGAAGACCTCCCCATCTATACTTTCAAAAAACCCGAAATTTCAGAAGAAGAGGAAGAAGAGGAGCGGTCTGCCGAAGAGCAGGATTTTGAAGAGCAGCTCGAAGAGTTTAAAAAGTCGATGGAAGATATGGAAGAGGCCAAGCCCGGCCAGCTTCTGGCGGCCGATTTGCGTGATAACGACAAACCGCAGTTTGAAGCGGGGCGATACGTCCTGGAGGCGGACGGAGGCCGTCGGTTGTTTGCCGGCCGAGGAGGGCAGGTGGTCTGGTTTGGAGATACAGTTAATGTTCTGCCTATCCGGCACGTGGCCGGGGATGTTAGCTCCGAGGTTGGCGATATCCG
>CAZKRS010000207.1:0-1632 GCA_964555265.1 uncultured bacterium
AATTTTTTTACTTTTCTCCGGGCGGTTTCAACTTCAGGTTCGAAAATTAAATTTTCAACCAGCCGGGGCAGAGTCATCCGGGGTGTATAGTCGGCAACCAGTCCAAAAAATCCTATTTTAAAATCACCAATATGTTCCAGTTCAATCCTGGTAGTGCCGGGGAAGTTAGTGTTTTCTTCCCGGTAGTGTAGATTTGAAGCCAGGACTTCGGCCTCCAGCTCATTGAGCCTGGTTTTTAAATTTTCAATCCCCAGGTCGATCTCGTGGTTGCCAAAGACAGCGTAATCAAGTTCAAGGGCGTTAAACGCCGTTATAACGGGCCGGCCGCCCAAAAGATCCGACTCGGGAGTTCCGGAGAGAAAATCCCCACCGTCCAGGTATAACAGGTGCCGGTTGTTATTTTCGGCGCGCCTGCGCTCACCGTGTAAGTAAGTGGCAAATTTTGGGAATCCGCCCACCCGGGGCGGGGTATCAGAATCAACCCAGAACGCTTCCCCGGCTACTATATCTCCGTGGATATCATTGGTGAGGATTATAGTTAATTCTTCTCCGGCAAAAACTGCTCCGGCAAAGTAGACCCAGAGCCCCAGGCAGATTATAAAGAAGGTGATAAATTTATGGTTACGATTATTCATCTCAGCCTTAACACCTCGAAGTTTTCTTGTTCTTACTTCATAAGTAGTTTATCAAACATAACATTCTTGGTGGTGGATTGTTTTGACGTTAAAATAAATCTAATGATTTTTAGAAAACAAAAATAAACAATTTTCAAAAAGAGGAGAAGATGGATGAAAGAACTTATGGAAATTGATTTTGTTATCGTTAGCCGGGTAATGGACGAGGAGGGGGAACTAAAAGCTCTTGAGGGGAAAGTGGTTGAAAAGGGGGTCCCTCGCGAACAATCGCTGGAGCTCGGGGTTTCCCGGATAATTGACTACATAGGCCGCGGCGGCACATTTTATACCGGTCTGCAGGAGGAGGATAATTTAGATCTTGGTGGAAAACTGGAAGTCCGGGAAGAAGAAAAGCAGTATCGATTGCGGACCGTGGAGGGAACGGCGGAAAAATACCACCTTGGCTCTCTTCCCGTGAAATAACTATAGATATTTTTTAGCAAAATTGCTTTTACAATTACAGTTCTGTTTGGTTGAAACGGTGTCCGATTAAAATATAATAATGGATAGTTACAATTGAATTTTCGGGTTGCCTCTTGTTTTCAAGCCCCGAAGGGGCGACATAAATACAGTTAGAAAGTATGAAAGTTAAAAAGTTAGAAAGTTAAAACAAACCTTCTAACCGTTAATAGCTGTTTTAAGCCCCAACGGGGCGAAATACTTATAGCCCAGGGCGTAAGCCCTGGGGTAAAGAAGTTAAAAAACATTAAGCCCTGAAAGGGCGAAATAGTAAAAACCGTTATGTCGGCCCTTCAGGCCTCAAATATTTATAACTATAAACCCGGGGCTTACGCCCCGGGCTACGATATGCCGGCCCGTTGGGCCTTAAACCCAAAACCTGTATGACAATAAAAATACGGTCAAATTTTCGACTGTGACTAAGCAATAAAGTTGTTAGAGTGATATTTCTTACCTTAATAAAAAAGGAGATTTACAATATGTCTGAACCGGATTACGA
>CAZKRS010000208.1:0-1617 GCA_964555265.1 uncultured bacterium
CCTCCTTCAGACCGGCGTTTATTGACGCGATTGGATAAGTTAAATATAATTGATGACTTAGGGGTAGACATAGTTTATGAACTAACATTTGATAAATAGATAATGAACCGGTCCCCGGAAGAATTTATAGAAACGGTATTGCTTGAACAGCTCCAGACCCGGGCGATCTGTGTTGGGTATGATTTTAAATTTGGTCGCAGACGCCGGGGCAGCACGGAATTGCTTCAGACTTACCGGTCGGATTCCCTGGAAGTTAAAATTGTACCGCCGGTTAAGATATACGGGGAGCCCGTAAGCAGTTCCCGGATCAGAAAGTTGATCCGTTCTGCTGATATGAAAAGGGCCCGGGAACTTCTCGGACGACCTTATGTGGTCCGGGAAACTTTCCAGCGGGGCCGGGGCCGTGGGAAATCTTTTGGATTTCCCACTCTTAACTTTAGTTTTACCCGGACGATCCGGCCCCGACCGGGGGTTTATCTTGTCTGGTTTGGCCGTCGGGAGCGGATACCGGCTGTGGCTAATTTTGGTGTTCATCCAACGGTTGATGAGCTGGATGAACCTGTTCTTGAGGTTCATACGCTCGAGGCACCCCCGGATATCAAGCCGGGAGCTGAATTTCATATATATTTTGAACGTTTCTGCCGGCGGGAAGAGAAGTTCTCGTCCGCCGGAGAACTAAAAGAAGCAATAGCCCGGGATGTAAAAGAGGCGGAGGAAATGTTTGAACGTCTTGAAAAACCCGCGGTTTTACATAAAAATAATTTTAATCCTGATTAAGCTATAATTTTTCAGTTTTTCAGATAGTTGTTTTGATAGAAGGAGGTGCAGTTGATGAATCAAACGGTGGAGGAACGCCAGGAAATTATTGAAGAATTTCGTCTGCATGAGAAGGACAACGGATCGCCGGAAGTGCAGATTGCTCTGGCAACCGATCGAATTAATAAGCTGACCGAGCATATGAAAGAACATCCCCAGGACCATAA
Organism: uncultured bacterium; assembly: GCA_964555265.1. Classification (GTDB taxonomy): domain Bacteria; phylum T1Sed10-126; class T1Sed10-126; order T1Sed10-126; family T1Sed10-126; genus CAZKRS01. The sequence goes on from CAZKRS010000208.1 coordinate 984, forward strand.
CAGTCGCCGGGGATTGCGGCGTTTAGTTGAAAAACGTCGTTCCCTGCTTGAATATTTGCTTGAGAACGATGAAGAAAGATATAAGGAAATAGTTTCTAAATTAGATTTATAATCTGCAAATTGTCGATAATTTTTAGGAGGTTTTGATGTTAGATGGAATTTTCAGGAGGAATAAGTATTGGTGACAGAAAACTAACTTTGAAGAGTGGTCGTCTGGCCCGCCAGGCCCAGGGAGCGGTAGAGATTCATTACGGGGATACCATGATCCTGTCAACGGCCGGAATTTCTGATCCCAAGGATTTGCCGTTTTTCCCGTTAACGGTTGAATACCAGGAAATGGCTTACGCTTCCGGTAAAATACCGGGAGGATTTTTTAAACGGGAAGGGAAACCCAGCAGTCATGAGACTGTTTCGGCCCGGCTGACAGACAGAGCCATCCGACCGATGTTTCCCGATGAATATAAAAACGAGGTCCAGGTGGTTTCTACGGTATTTAGCGCTGAATCTCAAAACATACCGAATGTTCTTTCGATAGTGGGAGCCTCAGCTGCTCTTATGATTGCGGACACCCCTTTCAGCGGGCCCCTGGGCGCGGTAAGGATTGGCCGCACGGAGGAAGGCCTCCTGGTGAATC
>CAZKRS010000209.1:0-1612 GCA_964555265.1 uncultured bacterium
GACGGGCAAACGACGTCGAGAAGATCGCCAGCGGTAATCCAAAGAAAATTGCCAACCGGGCCAAAAATAAATTAATAGGCAGAAAAATAGTCAGTAAACTGTTCAAATAAGATGATTTGCGCCGTTTTTTAACTTTAAACACCCGTTTTTTTATTCTGTCCAGGGAGGAATAAAAGATGGAAACGATAATTGACGAACGAAGAATTGGTGAAAAACTATCGGTGGGCGTCCAGGCTGAAGCCGGTGAAATTGGTTTGTTTGTTGCTTCGGAGGACGTTTCGGCCAGTTGCGCTTTTCGCCCGGAAGAATGGGATAAATTTGTAGAAGCCATCAAAGAAGCGGACCGGGAGATTTAGTTTCATACCCCTGCCGGGGAACTGTTAGTTCAGCAGGTCAGGTGTAGGCCTCCGGCTACATCTTCGTTGTTTTTTAGGTAACTGTTGTATTTTTTGACAGCTTCATCAGTCTGGTGGATTTCGTATTTAATACCGTTTTTATCGAGAACTTTTTTTGCGGCCCCCGTCAATCTCATTCGTCCGTTCGCCCCCGACCCGAAGACTATCCGGTCGGGGGAGCGGCGAATTATTTTTTCCAGGTCTTCGGGGACCACCTGGTGTCCGCTCTGCCGCCACCAGTCCTCCAGCCATTCTCCGTGCACTATAAAATCACTCGTATATTTTTCATCTCCCACCTGGATACTGCCAAAACTGTAGTTGGATAACTTCAATGTAATCACTCCTTTTGGGTGATTTTTTCAAAAACCGGCTTGAAAAAATCAACTGGGCGAGTTAAAAAAATCCGCTAATTATTTAAAACCCCAGTTTTCTTGCTTCCCGGGGTCCGGCCCGGAAAATAACCCGGGCCATCTCGAAGTGCTGCTTATAAAAACGGCACAGATATTCAAGATAGTTTCGACCCAGGTTTTCGCACTCCCTGGGGAAAGCTCGAGGAGAAATATTTTCCGGATTTTTCTGCATCAGTCTTATGACCTTATGCTTGGTTTTTTTATCTTCTATCTCGTTTAACTGGCGGCGAAATTTTTCCACCTCCGGTTTGAGTTCTTTCAATTCTTTAAGAATATTTTTACACTGCTGTTTGGTGGGCGGGTCAATATCCAGTGATAGGTAAGTCTTTATTAATTTTGCCAGTCCGTAGATCTCATCGACCTCAGCCAGCTTCAGAATAGCTTTGGCCACGTCCACATTTATTTCTTCTACTTTTTCCAGGTTGGCGTTTCTCTCCCGGGCCTGCCGGCGGGAAACCCACTGGTAACGTTTTTGACGGACCCAGAGCCGGGTTACTTTATGTTCCTTTAGTTGATCCACCACTTCCTGGTCCAGTTCTTTACTGGCGGAAGCAATTTTTTTTCCGCGTTTGACTACTGTTTCAAAAAGTTCATCCTCGTCGGGGTCAACGCTGCGGATATGAACCCGCCGGGGAATACCGAATGAAATAAGAGCCATTCTCACCGTATATCACTCGCCGAAAATAGATTGATAAGGGAAGTAACTATTTATTACAGGTATAAATTATAAAAGAAATCCCCAAAAAAATCATTTAATTTGTATTCTCCCAGTAATCCATTTACAGATAAATGAGGTTTCTGATTATC